>DATLOA010000071.1:0-11471 GCA_035536515.1 Burkholderiaceae bacterium
CTCCGCATACTCGCGCACGTCCTGCGTGATCTTCATCGAGCAGAAATGAGGGCCGCACATCGAGCAGAAGTGCGCCGTCTTCATCGAGTCTTTGGGTAGCGTCTCGTCGTGAAAGTCCTTCGCTGTATCCGGGTCGAAACCGAGGTTGAACTGATCGTCCCAGCGAAATTCGAAGCGCGCTTTCGATAGCGCGTTGTCGCGCAATTGGGCGCCCAAATGCCCTTTCGCCAGATCGGCGGCGTGCGCAGCGATCTTGTACGCAATGATGCCGTCCTTGACGTCTTTCTTGTTCGGTAGGCCGAGGTGTTCCTTCGGCGTCACGTAGCACAGCATCGCGGTGCCGTACCAGCCGATCATTGCGGCGCCGATCGCGCTCGTGATGTGGTCGTAGCCCGGCGCGATGTCGGTGGTCAATGGGCCGAGCGTGTAGAACGGCGCTTCATCGCACAGCCGCAGCTGCTCGTCCATGTTGTGCTTGATCATGTGCATCGGCACGTGACCCGGCCCTTCGATCATCGTCTGCACGTCGTGCTTCCACGCGATCTTTGTGAGCTCGCCGAGCGTTGCCAGCTCGGCCATCTGTGCTTCGTCGTTGGCGTCGTGAATTGAGCCGGGACGAAGACCGTCGCCTAGCGAGAAGGACACGTCGTACGCCTTCATGATCTCGCAGATATCTTCGAAGCGCTCGTACAGAAACGATTCGCGGTGATGCGCAAGGCACCACTTGGCCATGATCGAGCCGCCGCGCGACACGATGCCGGTCAACCGCTTCGCGGTCATCGGAATGAACGGCAGCCGCACGCCGGCGTGAATCGTGAAGTAATCGACGCCCTGCTCAGCCTGCTCGATCAGCGTGTCGCGAAAGATCTCCCACGTCAGCTCTTCGGCCTTGCCGTCGACTTTCTCCAGCGCCTGATAGATCGGCACGGTGCCGATCGGCACCGGCGAATTGCGCAGGATCCACTCGCGCGTCTCGTGAATGTGCTTGCCAGTCGACAGATCCATCACCGTGTCCGCGCCCCAGCGGATCGCCCACGTCATCTTTTCGACTTCTTCGCCAATGGAAGACGTCACCGCCGAGTTGCCGATGTTGGCGTTGATCTTCACCAGGAAGTTGCGGCCGATGATCATCGGCTCCGTTTCCGGATGATTGATGTTGGCCGGAATGATCGCGCGGCCGCGCGCGACTTCGTCACGCACGAACTCGGGTGTGATTCGCTGCGGCAACTGTGCGCCGAACGACTGGCCCGGATGCTGACGGCGCAGCAACTCCGGCTGCCCATCGAGCCGCTGGTTCTCGCGAATCGCGATGAACTCCATCTCCGGCGTGACGATGCCGTGCCGCGCGTAGTGCATCTGCGTGACGTTCGCGACATTCTTGGCGCGGCGCGGACGCCGATGCAGATTGAAGCGCAGCTCGGCAAGCTTCGGATCGTTCAGCCGATCGACGCCAAAGCGCGACGTCGGACCCGTGAGCTCTTCGATGTTCCCACGCTCCGCAATCCAGCGTGCACGCAGCGGCGCGAGCCCCGAGCGAATATCAATTTTCACTGCAGGCTCGGTATACGGGCCCGACGTGTCGTAGACGAACATCGGCGGATTCGGCTCAGCGCCGAACGAAGCCGACGTCTCGCCTTGCGTGATCTCGCGCATCGGCACGCGCAGATCGGCGCGCGACCCTTCTATATAGATCTTGCGGGATTTCGGCAGCGGCTGGATCGCCGCCTGATCAACCTCGGCCGTCGCGGCCAGGAACTTCGGATTGGCGCTCATCGTTTTCCTCCGGCGGTGTTAACCGCATCAGGTTCCGGGGACTCTCTCAACCGCGCGACAGCGCAGTACCCCCAACGCGAGGCTTACGATAGACGATCCGTTGCAGGGTCGCAAATCTCCTTCCGCTAGCCCCGAGTTTTTGCAGGAAACGCGCTGCCGCGCGGGATGCCCTGGCTTCATTCGACTTGCGCGGGCGAAAGATGGTGTACGACTGGACTTGAAGCCGTTACTGTCCTACACCGTAGTGAGCAGCTTCAGCCTCGATCGAACTGCGAATTGCCTTCGCCGCTGCGATGTCGGCCCGACCTGCTTGCTCCGCGCCCTTGCGAATGCGCGCGATTCCACGACCGAGCAGCGACCATGCGCTCTTTGGATCGATGCGAAGGGCTTCGTCGTAATCATCGATCGCTTTGTCGAAACTACCCATGCGAAGATGCACGAGGCCGCGACTGCCGTAACGCGCTGAGGTCCGTTTGGCCTTCAATGCCGCATTACAGTCCGATAGCGCCTGCTCAAGCTCGCTACCTAGCAGCGCTCTGGCCCAACAGCGACTGTTCAATGCCTCGTCGATGTTGTATTCCTGACTGTGCGCAGGAATCCAGTGGTTTAGTTGTACGAGCGCTGCTGCGGGATCCTGCATCTGTAGGTACGCCCGAGCCAGGTTTAGCCGTATCTCACTTCGCGCGGCCACGATCGAGTCGATCGCAGCAAGATCGTCGCGGGCCGCAGCGGTGTCGCGGTTGGTCGCGTGAATGCCGGCACGCGCCAATCGCGCGTCGGTGTCGTTCGGGTCCAGACGAATCGCCTGATTGAAATCCGATAGCGCGGACGATGGTTGCCGCATTGCCAGGTGAAGTCTCCCGCGCTGTGTGAAGTGCTTCGCTACGCCAGGTTCCATCTCGCAGGCGCGGTTGTAATCCAAGAGTGCGCGCTGGAAGTCTTTGCGGGAAACGAAGCCAGCCGCCCGCCTCGAATAACCATCGGCGGATGTCGGTGTGGACTGCTCGTCTACCGCCGCAGACGCGCTGTCACCAGTAGCTCGATTGTCACCAGCAACGGACGCGGCCGCGGTCAAATTGAATACGGGACCTCCGTTGTAAGTGAAATAGACCTTGCCCTGGCTCTTTGCGAAGTACAGCCGATGCGACAGAAAGAAGTCAGCTCCGAGGAGCATGTCGGCGTTCAGCGAAAAATCGCCGAAGCGCAGTCGCGTGTCGGTGATCTGTTCTCCGCCAAGCGCAAAGCTCTTGACGGGTCCGATCCAGGTCGAGATCTCACGCGATCCCATCCCACGCGCTGCGCCCGCCCCCACGACACCTTCGGCAGTCGGAGACAAACCCACACGCTCGGCGGCTCGCAATGACAGGATCGAGACAGATGCACCGGTATCGAACAGGACTTGCATTCGCACGCCGTTTACCGAGGCGTAAGCAACCAGACGAGATAGATAGGAGCCGCGTGACTGCTCGAGATCGACTTCGATCACCGGCTGCGATTTCGCCCAGTAAGCAAGACCGGCTGTCTTGCAGTCTTCGTTGGGATAGTGAAGACGCATCGCTCCATTGGCAAGGTCATATTCAACGTCGCTACCGCCAAGAAAGTTTTGCCCCAGCAACCCGACCCCGCTCGACCCCGGCCGACTGCCGCCAACGATGAACTCGATATTTTCGAATGTCGTCCGCTTGAGCGTGAACCGCTCGACGCGAGTCAGATCGATGTCGGCGCGACCACCTACTCCATAGACACGAAGGTTGTCGGGCGCTCGTCGACGTCGCAGTCCGAGGCCATCCGCAGCGGCCGGCGCGATGGTGCTGAACATGGCACCGGTGTCGAGAAGGAACCGAACATCGGTCCCGTTGATGCCGGCACTGACATACGGCTGTTGTCCCGACATGTAGATTGGGACTTCGACGGACTCCAGCTTGCAGGCTGCGATAACCGGCCCGGAGAAAAGTACTCCGCAGACGATTAGGACACGGAGAGCGGAGATATGCATTTAACGCCAAGACTACAGCTAACTCATGGTCACGTTCGGCCAATGAATTCGCGAGCACAACACGTTGCGCTTGTTGCGCTACGGCGTGCCGTCACGGCGCCAGTTGACCGCGGCCATCCATGCGCGATGCGTAGTTAGACAACGACCGTACAGGCGGACGCGCTCTTATCTAACGAGTTGTTGGCTCGATTCGCCCCAGCTGCTCCTACTTCACAGCAAAGACAGGATACGAAAAGTTATCGTCGGGGGTTATCTCCAAGATCTCGACATCCATATCCTCCGGTCCGCAACCGTTACGGCCACAACGATTCGACGTGTTGTAGACGATAACCATCTCGGGTTGACCATCACCATTGAGATCGGCAACATCGGTTTCGTTGAACTGCCTACCAGCCCGCTGCGGAAACCACACGACACGCACGCCACGACTGTCTGCCAGTAGCAGAGCCGAGGCGCGTCGCTTGAACCACGACGCAGCCTCTGCGTCATCCGCACTGCGTGGCGAAGCGTCCAGGTTGTGAGGCAACGGCCGCTGTTGCGAAGTACAGCGCAGGCGTGCCAGACGGAAGGAGTCAGTTGGCCCGCCCCACATCTCAGTGGTGCCCCAGGCTGGTTCGCAGTTCAGGTAGGGCAGCTCTCGCTTCAGCGCAGCGCTAACCGAAGATTCGTCCGCGCCAAGCTCCCTCGCCAGCGCTGCAAGATTCGAAAGCGCGTCCTTGGAACCGAACACAACTTTGCGCACTGCTGGCCGCGAGCGCCACGCCTTCGCAAAAGCAGGATCGGCAAACGTGAGCGTTGTCGTGCCACCGGCGGTTTTGCCGATCCTGAGCTTCGGACCATGCAACGCCGCTCGCACCACGCGTGTCACGTCGGGACGGGCCAGCCACTGACATACCGTCGGCTCATTCTTATTTCGCTCGCACCAACGCAATTCCTCCGTTGAAGGCGCTTGCTCATTCAACCCACGCGCCAGAATGCGCGACAAATCCTCGATCAGTACTTCGCGGCGCCAGCCGTCACCTCGCCTGGCAAAGCCACTAATTAGCCGAAGCGTGGTCTCCGGCTCGGCATTCAAGAGCTCTTTAGCCGGTATTACGTAACCCGACCGGTACCAATTACAGAGCGCATCCTCTCCTCCCGCGACGCGACGCGTCCACACTGCGTCGACAGCAGCAGTGGGCAAGCCGGCATGGCCAAAGTTGATGCACTGCTCTGCCTCTGCATGTTTCAAACGGCGCTGTCTAATCAGTTCGACGACCGTCGCCTCGCGTTTGGACCACTGCTGGAACACGATCGATGCGGTGCCTGTGGCTGCAGCGGCCAGCATCATGTCCGTGCCGGCCTCGACCATTGCAACACGTGTCGCTTCATCTTTTGCTTCGATCGCCGATAGCAGCAACGTCTTCGCAATCTCTCCAGACGGCGTGGACGTCGCTCGCTGCGCGCCGGCAATCAATGCGATGTCTCCCGGGTTGAGCTCTGCCAGCATTGCAAAGTCGGCGCGCGGATGGGCGAACACCGGTTGCGCGCGCAGATGAGTGGTGATCACTGCGGCGGCTTCAGGGTAGTCGGTCCGAATGACACGAATGCGCTCCGGGACGGGCGGTCTCGACGCAGCAGTTGCTCCATGCTCGAGGTTGGGCAACGTAGGCACGACATGAAGCGCCGCAACGAGAAGCCACGCCTGCGAGTCTGGATGCAGAGTGGGCATCAAGGCGCGGTAAGCCATCAGCGGGTTATCCGCGGTCGAAGCACGCAAAGCCGTTGGTCGCTCCTGCAGCCACGTTTCAATGTCAGCCGTCGTGCGAAACGTCAAGGAACCGGCACGGAGCGCCGCGTTCAGCGTCTTCGTCGCTTCGGCAGGCGTAAGACGGTTAAAGCGCTCTGCTTCGAGCTGTCGAACCAGGCTCCAATACGGGTACCGATGCAAGGCAACAACTAACACAACGCCCGCGCAGAGAGCGACTGCAAGAAGACTGTTGTGAAGGCGCGAGTTAGTCACTCGAACGACATTCAGTTAGCTGGGGTTCTGTGATCTCGATCAAGATTGCCCACCGAACAAAGCCAGATGTCCTTCGAGGATAACGGTGGCGCGCCTCCTTGAAAGGCCAATGAAGTTGGTAAGAAGTGGTGCAAACAAAATCAATCCGGTCGGCACCCGCTCTGGTCGATGCTGACGCGCAATCGGTCGCCGCGAAAGCATCACGTGTGCTTATGTTTTAGTTGACCGCCGCCTCAGTCTGCGCGAGACTCGCGCCTCGCTCGTTTGAGCGCCATCTAATTCAGGAGGCGCCATGTCCAAGACTGATCTGGTTCGCTAGTCGGCCGCACTTGCGCTGACTCGGCTCGTTCCGATTCCGCCGCGTTTCGCGGCCGGCAAATTCTCACTAAGCCCAAGCTCGCGCCCGATGGCGCGTAACCGCTTGTGCACGTTCGCGTGCACTGAGGAACGACCGATGCAATACGAACACTGGGATCGGCTACGGCCGATCGGATTGACACCGAAAGTGATGCAGACGCTGGCGGCGCTCGACGCACCCGGCATGCCGATGCGCGTTACCGAGGTCCACCGAGCAACGCTCGTCGTCACGGATAGCGAGCACGAACACTCGGTGCGCGCTCACCCTTCGCTTCGTCACGAGTCTTCACTCGCCGTTGGCGACTGGGTCGCGGTCGAGCGCAGCGCCAACGAGTTGTGGATCCACGCGCGAATGCCGCCGATTACAGAATTAAGCCGGCGCGACAGCGATGGCCGATCGCAGGTCCTTGTCAGCAACGTCGACACAGCATTGCTCGTAATGGGACTGGACGGCGACTTCAACCTGCGGCGACTCGAACGCTATCTGGCGATGGTGGTTCCAGCGGGCCTTTGGCCGGTGGTCGTATTAACGAAAGCCGACTTGTGCACCGACAGCGAACACCGTTGCGCCGAAGTGTCGTCCCGCATCGGCACACACATCGACGTGCACGCGGTCAATGCACTCGAACGCAGTGCCGTGACTGCACTCGCGTCCTATCTCGGTACCGGCCAGACACTTGTGCTGCTGGGCTCGTCCGGCGCCGGCAAGTCGACGTTGACGAACGCGTTGCTGGGTGCCGAAGTTCAGACGACCGGCGCAGTACGCGTGGACGACAGCCGGGGACGCCACACGACAACCGTGCGCTCATTGCATCCCCTGCCCAGCGGCGCGTGCGTGATCGACACGCCGGGACTGCGTGGTCTCGCGCCCGCCATCGACGAAGCGTCGCTCGCGGCCAGCTTTGAGGACATTCAAACGCTGGCGAGCCAGTGCCGCTTCCGCGACTGTTCGCATCACGATGAGCCGGGCTGTGCCGTTCGCGCCGACATCGCGTCGGATCGGCTGGACAACTATCACAAGATGCTGCGCGATATCCGGCGCGAATCAATGACGCCGCTCCAACGGCGTGAAGTGCTGTCGATGTGGAAGGCGCGCGCGAAGGGAGCTGCAGTCAGGATGAAGATGAAGCGCGGTTAGGTGGCGCTTAGGTCCTGACCAGCAGCCAAATGCAGAGCACTGTTGCCACGAGGCTCAAACTCGTACGCACCGCATGAAGCTTGCCCCATATGTCAAGCAGTGCGCGAGTTTCCGGTGAAGCAAGGTCGCGGTCAGGAGCCAAAAGTTTCTTATTCGTTCGCATGATGGCTATGAATGTGAACGGCACCACCGCCCCGATAAGAAGAGCAGCAAAAAGCCAGACGACGCTAGCGCCCAAAAGCCATGCAGCCAGCCCGGCAGCGAAGCCGAGTAAAGCCAGCGGCGCTTGCAGCCACGTGGCGCGCTTGTAGCTCGGAGCCCATTGCTTTGCCGCAACACTCGTCTCCAAGCCCATGCGTGCGGGATGCTCGGCAACATTGATGTACAGCGCAGCGCCGGCGAAGAGCGCGGTGCAGAAGGTACAGATGAATTGAACCGCAAGTAGCAATCGAAACTCACTGACGTGGCGCGGAAAAACAATCAAGGCCGGTCTTAACGCACCGGCGTTCGCTCAGTATCACTCTCGCGCTCGAAGGCCTGCCAGGTTCCGCCCGCATTTTCGCGGCACGCTCCGAAGCGAAACGGCATCGTATCTCGACCAGGCGTCATAAACCGCAAGTCGGCGAACCATACGCACGTCGAACTTTCCGTAACTCCGTCGAACGCAGGCACGGCGGCAAACCAACGAAAGAACTCGAGTGCCTGCGCATTCCACGCTTCTTTTCCGAGCGCCGGTGCCTCGCCGTAGCGAGTCTTCGTTGTCCACACCGCCTGGTCGAGCGGGAGATAGGGCGAATCGATTCTCGCAATAAAGCCATCTCCGGGCTGATAGCGTCGTGGCTCGCTGCGAATCAGGTTGATGTGCGCGTAACGATGCACTCCGTCGTCGCTGACGAACACCGTCCAGTTAAATGCAGTCGGCGGACGCGGATACGCGGTTACCTGCACTTCACGCAGGCTCTGTTCGCGCGCGTATTGCTCGCCGAAGTCGATTGCATTCTGTTGCTGCACGTACTGGAATCCGACGTATGCGACAAGAACAGCGCTCGCGGTGAGTGCTGGCCAACGCGATCTCCAGAATGCGGCGGACAGCAACAAACCTGCCACGATGATTCCGCTGAACCAGAGATCAATGATGAACGTGGTACCGATTGCCGCCCGCCAGTCGGAGAATGGTGCAAAGATGATCGTGCCGAAGCTCGTGATCAAGTCACCGACAATATGCGCGGCGATGGCAAGCGCGGTCACGCCGTACAGCGCGCGCCAGCCGCCAGGCTCACGCAGCACCTTGGCCAGAACCCACGACAACGCGAGTGCCCAGAGCGGCAGCAGGATGATCGAGTGCGTGACGCCGCGATGGTGGAGCAGATACTCCGCCGGACCGACGTAGCTGAGCACAAAATCGAGATCCGGCGCCGCGCAGGCGAAGAAACCGGCGGCGATGCGTCGCGGCAGCGAGCGGGGCGGAAAATCCTTCGGCGCCGTCGCGCGCGCAAGCAGTGCGCCCGAAAGGGCGTGGGTCAGCGTGTCCACTGGTAAATAGGGATCAAGTCACCAACTTGATCATCGTGGCACATATAACGCGTATCACTGCCACTCCCGTGCGATAGACATGACTGTTGTGCGTGACTGCGTACGTGGCTCGGCTGGCGCGTAGAGGGCCACCACCTCTTCCTGCACATCAGCCTCGAGGGCAACCGCTACGTGTCGAGCGCGGACTGGCCATTGTCGGAGTGTCTCCGATCATCTGGCATACCCAACCTTGAAGCTGCCGACTGCCGGCGGCCCTCCGCAGCGCTCAGCGTCCCAACCCTGCCCAGGCCAAAGGGCGGCATGTTTACATAGATCGTTTCATATCGTCCGGCGCCTATCGCGTATGTCTCATGCCAAATGCCGACGCTGCCGTCGGTACCGACCGACCGGTTGAATGATTTCCAGGCGGGCAGGTGTTCGGCGTTCTTGTTAGTCGCGTACGCGAGCAGCTGCTGCATCGACCTCCAGTATTGCAGCACGATGACCGTGCGCGAGAACCAGAATTCGCCATGCAGAAACCCCATCTCCGGATGAGCATAGAGCTCCTTGATCATGCGGGGCATCGCAGAAGCAACTGGCATCCATTTATGAACGTTCAGCGGACTGTTGATGCGCATGCCAATCAGAAACACGACAAAGTCGCCTTCCAAATTTCCGGTGAAGCGTCCGCGATGGATCATCAGGGAAGGCCTTTCCGACATCACTTTTTGAGAACACAATTTACGGCAACGCTGCATCTCCTTCAGCGCCGCGAAATTGGCCGGCTCGCCATTTGCCGTCGATTGGACCATTGGACACATGATGCGAGCGATACAAGCCCTGCGACCGGGCGTAATGCTGCTGGTGGTCTGCCCGCTGGCGGCGGCCCTCGCACAGCCGCAGCGGTGCGACACGCTGCCGGCTTTCCAGCGCGAGTTCGCGCGCGCCATTGGCGCGTGCCGTGATATCGCCCCTATCGTCGATGTTGCGCCGCCGGCGGTAGAGCCGGCGCCATCGCCCGCCCAAGCAACGACAAGCCCACTCAGTCCCCCCGCAATGGACCGGGTGCCCGAGCGCATCGAAGGGCGCAAATCGACTTCAACGGCCACCGGCGCTTGGGCCAAGAGCCCGGCGCCATCAAGAACGGCTGCCAGCCGGAAGAACGAAGACAAGCGGCGCAACGAGCCGCTGGATGACCGCGGCTGGAAGACCTATCAGGACAATCGATACGCTTTCAGATATCCAGCGGACCTCGTGACGACTTCGCATGGCAACGGTGTTGTCGAGCTGCATTCGGCCGACCGACAGTTCCGCATTCGCGCGTCCTCCCAAATCAACTCGCAGAAGGACACGGTCCAAGCGGCTTGGCAACAGCGCCTAAAGGAGCACGGCCAGAACGTCACTTACAAACGGATGGGCGACGGATGGTTCGTAGTGAGCGGTGTCGAAGACGGAAAGACTTATTACCGCAAACACTTCGTCAGCCCCGGGCGCACAGCGGAATTTCTCATTACCTATCCAAAATCGCGCGCGTCGGTGTACGACGGCTGGGTGAGGCCAATCGAAAAGAGCTTCGTAGCGCACCGCGTGTCCGATAGCGCTCGGGCTTCCAGCCGCACCGAGGCCCCGAGCGTTGTTACGAGCACGCCCGCGGTCAACGAGACGCTTGAAGTGCCGAGCGTGGTCGGCCGCAGCTACGCGGATGCAGCCAATTTGTTGGCCGAATTCAAGGTTCAGCGTGTCGAAGTAGCGAGCGCCGCAGCGACCGGCGAAGTGCTCGCGCAGGATCCTGCCCCTGGCAGCTCTTTGCCGCCGGGAAGCCCAATCGGCGTGCGGGTGTCGGATGGCTCGCTTGCAAGTGCTGCGCCGACAGTGCCTGCGCCGCCCGCAGCTTCTGTGGCCCCGGCTCCGCAGCTCGAACCTTCGAAGGCGCCCGCGCAAAACGATCGGCGGACAGGCGCGTCTGTCGGCGACATCGCGAGCAGCGTGGGCGCCCCGGTCCTTGGTGTACTGCTCGGGCTCCTGCTCGGTGCAGTGCTTATGCGTCGGGCTCATTTAGCGCGCAGTCGCGCCAACGATACGGCGCCTGCAGAACAGGTTGATATCGCGCCGTCCAAAATCGGTAGCAGCCGAGCGGCTGCCGAAGTCAATCAAGTCACGCCGGTCAAGTCTCCTGCCGAAACCAAATTTACCGCTCGGCTCGATCCCGGCGATACAACTATTGAATTTAACGACCTGCCGGAAGACGAAGAAGCAGCGATCGAACAGTCAAGGGATTAGTGCGGGGCCGAACATCCTGCTCGACCCTCACGTCGCAGCGACTTCCAGTCCCGATTGCCTGGACACGTTGGCCATGGGCCTTGCGTGCAGCGGAAGGTCATAGTCAATAGCAGCGACGATCTGGTCGACCGCTGCGTAGTGAACCATGTGGCCGGCGCCGGGGACGACGACCAGCTTGCTCTGGCCTAACTTGGAGTGCAAACGCATCGAGTGCGCCTCAAGGTCGACAACCGTGTCCTCAGCGCCAGCAAAAATCGCTAGCGGCACCTGCAGCTGATGGTGGCGTTCGCTGTTTGCCTTGGCCTGGCCAATCATGAAGGCGGCGTCCTCGGCATTGGCGCGCAGCTGGACCGGCCGAACCATCATTTCGCGTGACAACGTCGGCAGAAAATCGACGGGCACTTCACGCGGTC
>DATLOA010000072.1:0-3548 GCA_035536515.1 Burkholderiaceae bacterium
CGAGGTATCCGATCGTGACCGGGCGCCCGGTTGATTCGCTTAACTTACGCTCCAGCGGACCGCGAAACCAGTTCCAGTCGAAGATCGCGATAAAAAGCACGAGCGCAAGTACAAACGCGCCTAGCACCCACGGCCAGCGCCGCTTACGCGAGCTCTGTGTAGAGCCGGGAGAAGTTGCGGGTGCGTTCACAGGTTGGAAATTGCAAGTGTCATGCCCATATGAGTCGTGCTTCATTATGCTCGGCAGTGCACCCCGGTCATCAAGGGGAACCCCCACCTCGGGTTATCGTTACATTCAACTTCTTTGGCTGCGAAACTCAATTGAAAACCGAACTCCATCGTGCTCGCGCATTCACCGACTCGTTGTTCAAGATCGTTGCGCCGGAAACGCTGTACGAGCGCCCTATCCCCGCTCGACATCGCCTGATTTTTTACGTTGGTCATCTGGACGCGTTCGACTGGAACCAATTGCCGCGCGGCGTGCTCGGCAAACCCTCGTTCAATCCGGCCTTCGACGCCCTGTTCGAAGCCGGGATCGATCCTGCACCTGGCCAATCGCCGCAGGACACGCCTTCCGACTGGCCGACCCTCGACGCCGTGCAAGCGTATGTCGCGCAGACGCGCACTGCCGTCGACGAGATTTGGGATCGCGTTTCCGCCGACATGCAGCAAATGGTGATCGAACACCGCTGGATGCATGCTGAAACGATTTGCTATCTGCTGCACCAGCTTGATCCCGCACTGAAGCGTCGCGCGGTGCCTGCACCGCACGCGGCATCGGCCGCCGCGCCAAGCGTTCGGTTCGTCGAGATTGCCGCCGGTGCAACGCAACTCGGACAGCAGAATAACGAGTTCGGATGGGACAACGAATTTCCGGCGAACGTGCAAGAGGTTCCCGCGTTTGCAATCAGCAAGCACAAAGTGACTAACGGCGAATATCTACGTTTCGTCGAAGAAGGCGGCGCCGCGCCGCTGTTCTGGCAGCCGCAAAACGGTTCATGGGAGCTGCGACGCATGTTCGATCAAGTGCCGCTCCCGCTCGACGCGCCGGTATACGCCACGTACGAGCAGGCAAGTTCGTACGCACGATGGGCCGGCGCCGCGCTACCTAGCGAAGCAGAATGGCACAGCGCCGCCTATCGCAACGATCAACAGGCATACCCGTGGGGCAGCGATGCGCCGAATGGAGTGCATGGCAATTTCGATTTCGCTAACTGGGATCCGGTGTCGGTGAGCGCGCATCCCGCCGGCGACAGCGCCGACGGCGTGTCGCAGATGATCGGCAATGGATGGGAATGGACCTCGACGCCGTTCAAAGGCTTCGACGGATTTGAAGCGCGCCCGTACTACCCGGGCTACTCCGCCAACTTTTTCGACGACCAGCACTACGTGCTGAAAGGCGGCTCACCAGTGACGTCGCGCAAGCTGCTGCGCCGTTCGTTCCGCAACTGGTTTCGCGCCGACTATCCGTATGTGTATTCGACGATCAGGCTGGTTCGCCGTTAAGCTACTGCGTCCGTCATGCTCCGGCAAGCGCAACGGTGAAGCTGTCTGCGTCGTCGGTGTAAAGCGCCACCCAGGCATAGCCGGCTTCCTTGAGCATCTGACGCAGACGTGCGGTCGTGTACTTGTACGAGTTTTCGGTGTGAATGCGTTCGCCGCGGGCGAATGTGCGATGACCATTCGGCCAGCAAACTGTCAGGTCGCGCTGCGCTTCGACGTGCATCTCGATGCGCGACAACTCGCTATTGAAAAACGCCACGTGGCGCCAGTCGGCGACGTCGAAATCGCTGCCGATCACTGCATTCACGTTGCGCAGCACGTTCAGATTGAACGCCGCAGTGACGCCGAGCGGGTCGTCGTAAGCAAGGTCGAGCAGCCGTTTGTCCTTGACGAGATCGACCCCGAGCAGCAAATGGCCATCGTCGCCGCAAGCTCGACGCGTGCGCTGCAGAAATGCCGATGCGGCTTCCGGTGCGAAGTTGCCGATCGACGAGCCTGGATAGAAAAACGTGCGCGCCCCGTTCGCAACTTGCGTCGGCAGCTCGAATGACTGCGTAAAGTCCTGCGCGATGCCGAGCATCGAGTGCTGCGGATTGCGCTCCGCTAGTACGTTGAGCCGCTCGCGCAAAAATTCGGCAGCGATGTCGATCGCAACGTACTGCGTAGGCGCCAGCCAACCGAACAAACGCTCGGCTTTTTCGCAATTGCCGGCGCCCAGATCGATCAGGACACTGCCTGGGCCGATGCGCGCCGCGATCTCGTGCACGTGCATATCGACGATCGCACGCTCGGTGCGCATCAGCGGATACTCCGGCAGCTCGCAGATCGCTTCGAATAAACGCGATCCGAGCGAATCGTAGAAATACTTCGGTGGTATGAAGGCGTGCGGCTCGAGCAGCGCAGCGGTCAGCTCCGCGCGCGGATCCACTGCTGCGGTCAGCAGATCAACAAATTCCGGCATCGACCGTAGCGGAGCGAAGACTTCGTCAGGAACCATTAATTAGACCTTAACTGGCAGCTAATAAGGGTGCGTAATGGCATGCAAGCCTGCAGCGTGCAACGTGCGCAAGACCTCGTCGATGTGATCCGGCCCGCGCGTCTGCAGCACGAACTCAAGCTCTGCATTTTGCACCGGCAACGTTGTAAATGCGCGCTGATGCTCGACTTCTTCGATGTTGGCTCCCGCCTGTCCGATTAGTGTCGCTGCACGCGCCAATTCGCCCGGCACGTCGCGCGTGTGCACTCTTATCCGAGCCAATCGACCAGCACGTACCATGCCGCGCTCAATGATGTCGGCCAGCACCATGGGATCAATGTTGCCGCCGCACAAGATCAGCCCGACCTTGCGGCCGGCAAAGCGCTCGCGATGACGCATCATCGCCGCCAGCCCCGTTGCACCCGCGCCTTCAACGACGGTTTTCTCGATTTCGAGCAGCATTACGATCGCCTGTTCGATATCGCCTTCCGACACCAGCACGACGTCATCGATCAGCTCTTTGACGATTCGCCGCGTCAATTCGCCCGGCTCCTTGACCGCGATCCCTTCAGCGAGCGTGGCATTCGCCGATGCCATCTCAACACCCTTGAACGCCGCGTACATTGACGGAAACTGATCGGTCTGCACGCCGACGATGTCGATTGAAGGCTTCAGCCGGTGGGCCGCAATCGCGATCCCCGAAATCAATCCGCCGCCGCCGATCGCCACACACAGGCAGTCAATATCCGGCTGCTGCGCGAACATCTCGAGTGCAATCGTGCCCTGCCCGGCTATCACGTTTGCGTCGTCGTAAGGGTGCACCATGGTCAACGCGCGCGAGCGCGCGAGGCTGGCCGCTTCAGCTTTGGCGTCGTCGAACGTGTCGCCGAAGAGCACGATCTCCGCGCCAAATCCCCGCGTGCGTTCGATCTTGACCATCGGCGAAAAACGCGGCATCACAATCACCGCCGGCACGCCAAGCCGCTGCGCGTGATACGCGACACCCTGCGCGTGGTTGCCGGCCGACACTGCGATTACGCCCTTGGCGCGCTGCTGCGGCGATAGCAGC
>DATLOA010000073.1:0-2835 GCA_035536515.1 Burkholderiaceae bacterium
TTTTTTCTGCACGGATTCGCACCCAGAAAAACCCACTTCACACCCGGTTTGTTACGGTTCAATCACATTGCGTTAGCATCCGTGCCTGCCCAACAACAATGGTTGTATACGCAGACATGACGACACACGATAATGTTCTTAAGGCGTTTGGGCCGCGTGGATTCGACTGCATGTGTGGAAACGTCCGCATGGCTTCGCGGTCGCTGACTAGCGTGTACGACGAGAAGTTGAAGCCGAGCGGTTTGCGGTCTACGCAGCTTGCAGTTCTTTGGGCAGTGGTGGCAATAGGCGATGGCACCGTGGGAAAGATTGCAAACAGAATCGCGATGGACAATTCGTCTTTGACCCGGACATTGAAGCTGCTCGAGCGCGACAAGATGGTTGCGCTGCATGCCGGCCGTGATCGACGCGAGAAGCAGGTGCACGCCACCGCCCGCGGGCGCAAAGCGTTTTCGCTGGCGATGCCTCTGTGGCAACAGGCTCAGACCGAAGTGTTGAAGCGGCTGAAGGGGCAACCGCTGCGTGAAGTCAATTCGATACTGCTGCGGCTTTCGAGCGGGCAGCGGGCCTGATTTTTTTTGTCCACCTATCTGTATATACAGACAGTGCGTCGTTCCGTTCTTCTAATGACATCGGTTCCTGACTTTTTCAGGCCGGGCGGCGAGAGCCGTTGCAGCGAGGCAGAGTTAGCGGGCGTCGATCGCGACGTCATCGTCTGGTCGCCGCCAGGGCAGGGCACGCCTCCGATGAAGATTCTGGGGCCGACTTCGATTCGCGGGGTATGGCGCGGAGCCGAAAGCTGTCTGATCGGGCGACGTGTGCTTTGCGTCGACGACGACAGCTATCTAGTGATCAACGGACGCCGTGAGCACTCGATCGTGGGCCGGCGTCGAGATGCGATCGAATCGCTGACGATTTTCTTTTCGGGCGAAACGCGCCGGGCATTTTCCGATCGCGATTCGTTTGTAGAGCATTTGCGGCCGCATGACGATGTGGTCACTCCGTGCTTGCAAACGCTGCTTGACGCGCGGCGATCAGGTGATGGCGACAATGATTGGTATGCGGCACAGGTGCAGCGGTTGTACGCGGCCATTGTGGTTGCCGATGACGGGCTAAACCGAAAGGCAACGGCGTTCGCGCCCGCTAGCCTGCCTACTCGCACTGAGCTCTTCCGGCGCGTAATGACTGCCACCGATTATGTGAATTCCAATTACACCAGCGCGGTCACGTTGGATGACATCGCGTCTGCAGCGAGTCTGTCCAAGTATCACTTGGCGCGTTTATTTCGCACGCTGCATGG
The DNA here is from genome assembly GCA_035536515.1 of Burkholderiaceae bacterium. Taxonomy (GTDB): domain Bacteria; phylum Pseudomonadota; class Gammaproteobacteria; order Burkholderiales; family Burkholderiaceae_F; genus JACCZX01. The sequence continues at coordinate 1,301 of DATLOA010000073.1, forward strand.
GGTGTCGCCCGCCGCGTACCTGCGCTTGAAACGCATCCGGGCGGCGGAGCGCATGATCGAGCGCTCCGACGCTGACCTGGCCGAGATTGCAGAGCGCTCTGGCTTCGGGTCGCGGTGGTCGATGTTCCGCGAGCTGCGGCGCCGGCGCGGCATGAGCGGGCAGCGGATTCGCGAAACGTGGATGCGCTCGGCGGCGAGCGCGATCTCGCCCTCTGCGTAGACGATGGACCGCCTGTGCCTGCTCGTCGGCCCTGCAGACGAATGCGTGCGCGCTTTACGCGACGCATTTAAATCTCACAAGGTTAGGGCGCTGCCGGTAAGCGATGCGGCCGCGGCAGCGAGGCTATTCGAACAAATTCGAGTCGACGCCGTGGTATTGAACGCCGACGCGTTCGGCAACGGTGCGTTCGAGGCTTTGCGTACGCTGGTCGAACAGCGCTGCGCGCCGGTCGTTGTATTGGCGACCGCGCGAGATGAGATCGATCAAATTCTGGCGCTCGAGCTGGGTGCTGCGGACTTTATCGCGAAACCGGCGTCCCCCCGCTTCATCGTCGCCAAGGTCAAACGGTTGCTCTGTGCAAATTCCGTTGCGCTAAATCCACTTGCGACCAGTGCCGAGCTTGGGCCGGTGCATATGGCCGGCGACCTCACGACATTGACCGTGCGACACATCACTCTGCGTCTCACGCGCGTCGAGTTTGCGATGCTGCGCTTGCTGTTGGTGCGCTATGGCCACGCGGTAAGCCGCGAGACTACGGCTAAGTTCATTGGTTCCGCGGGCAACGGCGGCGGCGGCGGACGCAGCATCGATGCACTCGTGTCGCGCATTCGATCCCGGCTCAGGGCTGCGGGTATCGAAGACGTACGCATCGAAAGTCAGCGCGGCACAGGCTATTACCTGGTCATTGACACACTGCCGCCAACGCTGAGAAGCGAGTTAACTGCATTGGCAGCGTGAAATGACCTAGCGGTCGCGCCTGTGCAGACGCGGCGAGGCATGCGCAGGGTGCAGTACGATCCGTCGCTTTCCTCCGCCCACGTCCTCCCACTTGGTTGTATCCAACGCCTCCTTCTGCTGGATTCGATGACTCCATCGGATCGCAAACTGTCGCCGGCCATTTTGTTGGCAGCCCTCGGTGTCGCCTACGGCGACATCGGCACCAGTCCACTGTATGCGTTCAAAGAAAGTCTGGCTGGCGACCATGGCGTGGGCATCACGACAGATGCCGTTTTTGGCGTTTTGTCGATGATCTTCTGGGCAGTCACGCTAATCGTATCGATCAAGTACATGCTGCTGGTTCTGCGTGCCGATAACGACGGTGAAGGCGGGATTCTCGCGTTATTGGCATTGGTGCTGCGGCAAATCCCCGCTAAAGGTCGCTTCCGCAAGGCCGCGATTGGTGCAGGTTTATTAGGCGCGGCCATGTTCTTTGGCGAATGTGTAGTAACTCCGGCTATTTCTGTGCTGTCAGCGGCCGAAGGCTTGCAGGTCGTGTCACCAATGTTTGCGCCTTACGTCATCCCGCTCACGCTGG
>DATLOA010000074.1:0-13763 GCA_035536515.1 Burkholderiaceae bacterium
CGCAAGCGCGGCACGCTCAAAAGCGGCTCGGGTAGAAAGGTGACGAGCAAGAAGCAGGCGGTCGCGATCGGACTTTCGCAGGCCCGTAAAGCCGGCGGCAAAGTCCCGACGAAAAAATCTTCAAGCAAGAAGTCTGCTAAAAAATCTTAGGCCGATGTCAAAGCCGGCCGCGTGCTCGTAGTGCCTCGTCTTACGAGGCTGCGTGAGTTGCGGCTGGCAACGGCGACCGGCGCGGGCCGGCGCAGGCATTTAAGCGCCGCCAGCGGATTGGTCCGTGTGGGAGATCACTTGTACGTCGTCGCCGACGACGAGCACCATCTTGCAGTGTTTGCGGCTGACGATCATCGGCTGGCTGGGACACTCGTGCGGGTGCGCCGCGGCGCCCTGCCTTCCGCAAAAGAAGCACGCAAGCGGCGCAAGCCTGATTTTGAGTCGCTCGTGACGCTGCGGCCGTTCGGCACCTATCCGTACGGCGCGTTGTTTGCGATCGGCTCGGGTTCGAAGCCGAACCGTCGTTCAGCGGTGTTGCTTGCGCTGACTGCGCATGGGTCGGCGCACGGAGCACCGCGCACCGTCAGTCTGCAGAATTGGTTCACTCGGTTGCGGCGGGAGTTCGGCGAGGTCAACCTGGAAGGTGCTTTCGTTCAAGGTGAGAATCTCACCCTGCTGCAGCGGGGCAACAAAGGGAGTCCGCGCAACGCGTGCGTACGCATCGCTCTGGCACCTCTGCTCGACGCGATGGCGAAGCGGCGGTCAGTACCTTCACCGAGGCTCGCGAGCGTTGCCGACTTCGATCTGGGTGTATTTGACGGGACGCCGCTGTGCTTTACTGATGGGGCCGCTTTGCCCGGTGGCGGATTCGTGTTTACTGCAGTGGCGGAAGCGACCGAGGACAGCTATGCCGACGGCGCGTGCGTCGGTGCTGCGATTGGAATCATCGACGCCGACGATCGATTGCGCGCCTTGTGGCAACTCGTACCCACGCTGAAGATCGAGGGTATCGAAGCGCGCGTGACTGGTAAGGGCCTCGAGCTGACGGTAGTCACCGATGCCGACCGTGCCTCCGTTGCTGCGCAACTGCTGACCGTCACGCTGCGCTAGCGCACTCGACAGAAGGCATCGGATCGTCGCGTACGGCACTGCGCTGTTGATGGCGTTGATTGAACTCGAGCAACGCTTGGCCGGTTGGCGTTGCTTTTTTCGCCAGATCCTCGGGCGTGCATTGCGCGACGATGCGCCCGCCGGCGGCCCCGCCTTCGGGGCCGAGATCGAGTATCCAGTCCGCCTCGGCGATCACGTCGAGGTTGTGTTCGATGACGACGACGGTATTGCCGCCGTCGACCAGCCGATGCAGCACCCGAATCAGTTTGTCGACGTCTGCCATGTGCAGGCCGACGGTGGGTTCATCGAGGACGTACAGCGTCTTCGGGGCGCGTTGGCCGCGCCGCGTCAGATCGTCGCGCACTTTCGCCAGTTCGGCCACCAGCTTAATGCGTTGCGCTTCACCACCGGACAGCGTAGGCGACGGCTGCCCGAGCGTCAGGTAGCCCAAACCGACGTCGCGCAGCAGCCGCAGGCAGTGTGAGATCGAGCAATGCACGGCGAAAAACTCAACCGCTTCGTCGATTTCCATTCGCAAAACCTCGCCGATCGACTTGTCGCGCCACTTGATCGCCAACGTCTCCTCGTTAAAACGCGCGCCGCCGCAAACGTCGCACAGCACTTTGACGTCGGGCAGAAAACTCATCTCGATCGTGCGCACGCCTTGGCCCTCGCACGCGTCGCAGCGGCCGCCCTTCGTGTTGAACGAAAAGCGGCTTGCGCTGTAGCCGCGCGTGCGCGCTTCGAGCGTCTCGGCATACAGCCGACGAATCGCGTCCCAGAAGCCGACGTATGTCGCCGGGCACGAGCGCGGCGTCTTGCCGATCGGCGTTTGATCAACTTCGAGCACGCGATCGAGATCGCGCCAGCCGTCGATTGCGGTGCATCCGATCCATGCTTCCTTCGGGTTGCGCTGCCCGACGACGCTTTGCAGATTCGCAAGGAGAACGTCACGAGCCAGCGTGGACTTGCCGCTGCCCGACACTCCGGTCACGACCGTCAGCCGTTCGAGCGGAAAAGCCGCATCGACGGCGCGCAGATTGTGCAAGCGCGCACCGCGTACGGTGAGCTTTGCTGTCGATGAACCGACTCTGCGCCGCGGATGCAGCGGATGAACGAGCGGCGACTGCAGCAACTTGCCGGTCGTCGAATCTGGTGCGGCGATCAGATCGTCGACCGAGCCCTGCGCGACCACGCGTCCGCCACGCACTCCGGCCTGCGGACCGATATCAATTAAATGCTTGGCGCGCCGGATCGTGTCTTCATCGTGTTCGACGACCACTAGCGTGTTGCCCTTGGCCCCGAGTTTCTCGAGCGCGTTCAGCAAAATGCGGTTGTCGCGCGGATGCAGCCCGATGGTCGGCTCGTCCAGAATGTAGGCAACGCCCTGCAGGTTTGAGCCGAGCTGCGCCGCCAGCCGAATACGCTGCGCCTCGCCGCCCGACAATGTAGGCGCCGCACGATCAAGCGCCAGATAACCAAGGCCGACTTCTTCGAGGAACGATAAGCGCGAGCGGATCTCAACGAGGGCATCGCGCGCGATCTCGGCTTCGCGGCCGCTCAGTGTCATGCGGCTGAATAATCCGCCTGCGTCGGCGACCGGCAGCTCAGCAAGCTCGGCAATCGACTTGCCCCCGAAGGTCACCGCCAGTGCGGTCGGATTCAGGCGCTTGCCGTGGCAGCTCTCGCACGGCGCGGTCTCTCCTTCATACCATGCGTTCCACCAAACTTCTTCTCCGCTCTGTTCGGCGTCGAAGCCCGTGAGTTTTAATCCGGTGCCAAAGCAACCCACGCACCAACCATGCTTCGAGTTGTACGAGAACAGCCGCGGGTCGGCTTCGGGAAACGAGGTGCCGCACGAAGGGCACGCGCGTTTCGTCGAAAAACTTTTCTGCTCGAGCGGCGCGGTCCATGTGCCGTCGATCGAATCTCTGAGCTTTCCAAGCGGCCACGCAATCGTGACAACGCCGTGACCGTGCTCCATTGCAGTTGCGATCGCGCCGCGCAGTCGATCTTCGTTCTCGGCCTGTACGACAAAGTCCGCAACCGGCAACTCTATCGTGTGCTCCTTGAAGCGCTCGATGCGCGGAAACTTTGCCGTCGGCAAAAATTGGCCGTCGACCCGCAGATGCGAATGGCCGCGCGCCGCAGCCCACTTGGCAAGATCGGTGTAAACGCCTTTGCGGTTCACCACCAGCGGCGCGAACACTCCAATGTGCAGGCCTTTTGATTCGCGCATCACTTGCGCGACGATCGTGTCGAATGACTGCGGCGTGACCGGAATCTTGCAGCTCGGGCAATGTTGAACGCCGAGCTTGACGTACAGCAAACGCAGAAAATGATAGATCTCGGTCAGCGTCGCCACCGTCGACTTGCGACCGCCACGCGAAGTCCGTTGTTCGATTGCCACGGTCGGCGGAATTCCGTAGATCGCATCCACGTCGGGCCGCCCCGCCGGCTGCACGATCGATCGCGCGTACGCGTTCAGCGATTCGAGGTAGCGGCGCTGGCCTTCGTTGAACAGGATGTCGAATGCGAGCGTCGACTTGCCCGAGCCAGAAACTCCGGTGATAACGGTGAAAGTGTCGCGCGGAATCGAGACGTCGATCGACTTCAGATTGTGTTCGCGCGCGTTAATTATTTGGATGGAGGTTTGACCCAGCTCGGACCCCGGCTTCGCAAATCGTCCTGCGTGCTGGCGGGCGGCGGGGTCTGCCCCCAGCACATACTTGGCGGATGCTTCGTTGACCCTCGGCGCCTGATTCGACAGCGCGGTGCGATACGCAAGCAGTTCGCGGCCGGTGTGAGATCGCACGTTGGCAATCACATCGCCGGGCGTGCCGGCCACGACAATCTCACCGCCGCCATCACCGCCTTCGGGACCGAGGTCGATCAGCCAGTCTGCGGCCGAGATCACGTCGAGGTTGTGCTCGATCACGATCAGCGAGTGGCCGGCGGACAGCAGCTTGCGAAACGCACGCATCAGCTTGGCCACGTCGTCAAAGTGCAGGCCGGTGGTCGGCTCGTCGAACATGAACAACGTGCCACGCGTGGGCGGCTTGCCCTTGGTTGCCGCGGCGAGAAAGCCAGCAAGCTTTAATCGCTGCGCTTCTCCACCCGATAACGTAGGCACCGGCTGACCCAACTTTACGTATTCGAGGCCGACGTCGGCGAGCGGTGCCAATACCCGCGCGATCTCGACATCGTCCTTGAAGAAGCTCAACGCTTCGTTGACGGTCATCGCCAGCACGTCTGCGATGTTCACCGCACGCCCTTGACGCTCGACGGTGACTTCAAGCGTCTCCGGTCGAAAGCGCTTGCCGTCGCAATCCGGGCAACGCAGATACACGTCCGATAAAAACTGCATCTCGACGTGTTCGAAGCCGTTGCCGCCGCAGGTCGCGCAGCGCCCGTCGCCCGAGTTGAATGAGAATGTTCCCGCCGTGTAGTTGCGCTCTTTCGCCATTCGAGCTTTGGCAAAGATGGCGCGAATGCAATCGAACGCGCCGACGTAGCTGGCGGGATTAGAGCGCGTGGTTCTGCCGATTGGCGATTGATCGACGAACGCGACATCGTCAAGCCAGTCCTCGCCAAGGAGGCGATCAAAGGCTCCCGGTGTCTCTGTCGATTTGCCCTTCGCTTTCGCCAGGGCCGGATAGAGCACGTCTTGAATCAACGATGACTTGCCGCTGCCGGACACACCCGTGACGCATACAAGCCGCTTCAACGGGATTTCGACGTCGATCGCTTTCAAGTTGTGTTCGCGTGCACCTTGCAGAATCAGCGTCGGCGAATTCGCGGCAATCGCGAGCGGGTGTACTGCATCGACGTGCAATCGCCCGCCGAGATATTGCCCAGTCAACGTCGACGAGTCGCGCAGCGCATCGGGCGTGCCGTTGAACACAATGTCGCCGCCGCGCTCGCCCGGCCCCGGTCCCATGTCAATCACGCGATCGGCGGCCAGCATCACCTGAGGATCGTGTTCGACAACGACCAGCGAATTTCCTACACTGCGCAGCCGGTGCATCACTTCGACGACTCGATGCATGTCGCGGGGATGCAGTCCGATCGACGGCTCATCGAGCACGAACAGCGTGTTAACCAACGAAGTGCCGAGCGCAGTCGTCAAGTTGATTCGCTGCACCTCGCCGCCCGACAAAGTACGGCTTTGCCTGTCGAGCGTCAGATAGCCGACGCCGACGTCGACCAGAAATTTCAACCGTGCCCGCAGCTCGTCGAGCAGCATCTCACTGGCCTGATCGAGCGGTGCGGGCAGTTGAATGCGATCGAAAAACGTTTTCACGCGTTCGATCGGCAGCAGCATCAGCTCATGTATCGACAAGCCGGGCAGCGTGGCAAGCTGTGCCTCGCTCCACGTTGCTGCCGCCAGCTTGTAGCGGGTGAACTTGCCGCTCGCCAGCACTGTATTCGCTTCGTCGCGCCCACCGACTCGCCACAGAAGCGCGTCAGGCTTCAGGCGCGCGCCTTGGCACATCGGGCACGGCGTGTACGAGCGGTAACGGGACAGCAGCACGCGGATGTGCATCTTGTACGCCTTGCTTTCGAGCCAGGCGTAGAAGCGCCTGATGCCGTACCAGACACCCGGCCATGACTTGTTCCAACTTTTCCAGCCGGTAGCACCTTCAATAACCCACTGCTGGTGCGCTGCGCTGAGGTCTCGATACGGCACGTCGAGCGGGACGCCGTCCTTCGTCGCCGATGTTTCGAGATCGCGCTGGCTTTCAATGAACGACTTCGATTGAAATGGCTTGATCGCCCCGCCACGCAGCGTCTTGCGCTCGTCGGGAATTACCAACCCATAATCGACGCCGATTACGCGGCCGAAACCACGGCACGCATCGCACGCGCCCAGCGGAGAGTTGAACGAGAACGTGCTGGCGTGTGGGGTCTCGTACTGAATATCGCATCGAGCGCAATGCAGGTCGCTGCTGTAACTGAGCAACTCGGACTCAGATCCCGATGTTTGTACGTGCACGTCGACGCGGCCGACACCGAGGCGCAATGCGCGCTCCAACGCTTCGACGACGCGCGAGCGTTCGACGCCAAGAACGCGAAAGCGGTCGGCCACCACGTCGAGCACCTTTCCGCCGGTCGTCGTTCGCTCGCGATGAATCCGCGTGTAGCCCTGCGCTTCAAGGTTGGCGCGAACCTCGTCCTCGCTGAAATTCTTCGGCACCGGAATCGGAAACGTGACGATCAACGGCAGGTCTGCGGTGGTGTGCGCGTGCGCAATCAGCTCGGCGTAGATGCTGTCGGCGTTGTCGCGCCGCACCGGCCGTGCACAGCCACGGCAGAACAGCGCAGCGGCGCGCGAGAACAACAGCTTCAGATGATCGTTCAGTTCGGTCATCGTGCCGACCGTGCTGCGCGACGTGCGTACCGGATTGGTCTGGTCGATCGCGATCGCGGGCGGCACACCGTCGATGCGATCGACGGCGGGACGATCCATCCGGTCGAGAAACTGGCGGGCATACGGTGAAAAAGTTTCGACGTAGCGCCGCTGGCCCTCGGCGTACAGCGTGTCGAATACGAGCGAGCTCTTTCCCGAGCCCGAGACGCCCGTTACGACGACCAATTCGCCGGTCGGAATATCGAGATCGAGATTGCGCAGGTTGTTTTGGCGGGCGCCGCGAATGCGAATCGCTTTGCCCGCCGGTGCGGACTTAGACATCGTGTCGGTGCAGGGAAAGACCGCGGATCAGCGATCTAGATGGAGACGAACTGGGCGAAGTCTAGGGCATCGCGGATCACGGTGATTGCGCGTGGCTCGTCGGCCCAGCGTAAACGGCATAACATCCAATCCATAAGCAACCATGGGGAGGTCACGATGAAAAGGGGATTCAGATGGTTCGCGCTTGCGGTGCTGGCGTTGTCGCTGTCGGGCGTTGCGCGCGCCGACGAAACCTGTAATTCGCCGTATATGTCCGGCCTCATAAAGGGCCAGGAAGACTATGTGCACGTGTGGACGCTGGGCGTCCAAGGGCTAGGCGACGGCTTCGACAAGCTGGTGACGATCGACGCCAATCCGAAGTCGAAAACCTACGGCAAGGTGGTGCACAAAGTCTCGGTCGGCGCCCGTGGCGAGGCGCACCACATGGGGTTTACCGACGATCGCCGGTTCCTGTGGGCGGGCGGGCTGAACGACAGCAAGATTTATGTGTTCGACGTCGGCAGCAATCCGGCCAAACCCAAGCTTGTCAAGACGATTGCCGACTTACCTGCCAAGACCGGTTATGTCGGGCCGCACACTTTCTATGCGATGCCAGGCCGTATGCTGATCGGAACGCTGTCGAACACCAAAGACAATGGTGGCGTGACTGGAATCGCCGTCTACAACAACAAAGGCGGGTTTGTCGCCAAGTACGACATTCCCACTGGCAAGATCGGCGACATGCAGGGAGATGGCTACGGATATGACATCGCGGTGAATCCCGGCAAGAACGTGATGCTGACCTCGAGCTTCACCGGCCGCGACAACTACATGCGCGACATCGGTGGTCTGATCAAGGACGAAGCCGCGATGAAGAAGTTCGGCAACACGATGGTCCTATGGGATCTGAAGGCGATGCAGCCGCGCCAGATTTTCAGCGTACCGGGCGCGCCCCTCGAGATCCGCTGGTCGCTGAATCCCGGCGACAACTGGGCGATCACTGCTGCCGCGTTGACTTCGAAGCTGTGGCTCGTCAAGCAGGATGGTGACAAGTGGCAGGCGAAAGAGGTAGGCACGATCGGCGATCCGAGCAAGATTCCGCTGCCTGTGGATATTTCTATCACCGCCGACGGCAAGGGACTCTGGGTCAACACGTTTATGGACGGTCTGACGCGCTACTTCGATCTGACCAACCCCGAAGCGCCGAAGCAAACTTACGCCAAGCAGACCGGCCGCCAAGTCAACATGATCAGCCAGTCGTGGGACGGCAAGCGTGTTTACATCACCTCGAGTCTGCTGGAAAAGTGGGACAAGGGCGGCGCCGACAACGAACAGTTCCTGCGCGCTTTTCACTGGGATGGCAACGAGCTGAAACCGGCGTTCGAGGTTGATTTCGCGAAGGAGCAACTAGGACGCGCGCATCACATGAAGTTCAGCGCCAAAGCGGCGCGTTAATGCGTTGATATAACAAAGCGATGTTTGGCGTTCGCTGCGCCAGCGTATTGCTGGTGACTGTCTCAATGCTCCCTGCTGCTGGGTGGCCGGCAACCGATCCCGGCCCGGCAGTCACGCCGCGCCTGGATTTCGTACCGACCCCCGTGGGCACCTACCGGCTGCAACGCATTCAGCAGTGCCCGGACGCCGTGGTGCTAAACGCGTCCGCCAGCGTGCGGCGTCTTTCGGCCTACACGCGCGGCAAGGTCACGCTGCTGACCTTTTTCTACACTTACTGCACGGACCCGTGGGGCTGTCCGTTTGCGTATCAGACGATGAAGGGCCTGCGCGATCGCATCGTGGCCGATGCTTCTTTACGCTCGCGCGTTCGCTTCGTCAGCGTCAGTTTCGATCCGACCCACGACACGCCCGCGACACTACGAAGCTATGCACAAAGCCTGAATGCTATGGGATTTGAGTGGCAATTTTTTACCACGCGATCAATGACGGAGCTCACGCCACTGCTCGATGGGTTTGGACAGGACGTCCGCATCGACGCAGACGCGTCTGGTCGTCCGACGCGGGCGATCAATCACATGCTGAAGCTGTTCTTGATCGATGCCGACGGTTTTGTGCGCGAGATCTACTCGCTGGCGTTCGTGCATCCCGAAGTCATGCTGAACGACATTCAGACGCTGCTGATGGAATCACACCGAACCGCCGCGCAGAATTAGCGCGGTGTTTTGGAAACCGCGGTCAGTCGACGCGTGCGTCCGGCACGCCGCTCGCGTAGCGCACGTGCGCGTCGAACTGGCGGGTTACGACGCCGGGTGTCGGCTGCAGGCCTTTTTCGTCGGCGCGGTCGAAGATCATGTCGGCGCCTACTTGTGCCCGTATCCAGCGCGGGTACTGATACATGAAGCCCGAAATGTGATCGATGATCAGCATCGAACTGCCGCCCGGCAGCAGCAACTGCGCCGTCGATCCTGAAGCGAGATCGGCGCGCGAAATGATCAGCGCGCGTGTCATCGGATAACCAGTGCGTTGGCACTCTGCCACCAACGGCGTGGGCGACTTGCGCACCCGCAAGCCGAATAGCGGTGTGTCGCCCATATATTCGGCCGAGCCGTTGACGATGCGGCATTTCATGCCGTCGACCGGCTTGCCATTGGCATCGACGGTCTGGATATTGATAGCCTGCGTTGCTTCGCCGGTGACGGTCGCGCAGCCACTCATCGCCATTAAGGCGAGCGTGGCGAAAACAGTGCGAATAAGTGGCATTTGCATCGGAAGCAAGATACAGCCGGAAGGCCGCAGCGATACACAGTAACCGCGGGGCAAAACTACCGCATTCCGGCGTATGGACTAGCGGAAATCTCTAAAGGTGGCGCGCCAGAAATTTTTGCGCCAGGCGCACCCAGTAAGTGGCTCCTAACGGGATCAGTTCGTCGTTGAAGTCGTACGACGGATTGTGCAGCATGCACGGGCCCAGCCCGTGACCCGGGGCGCGGTGTGTCCCATCGCCGTTGCCGATAAACACGTAAGCGCCTGCCTTCGCTTTCAGCATGAACGCAAAATCCTCGGCGCCCATGGTCGGCTCAATATTGCGCACGACGTTGTTGGCGCCGACGATATCGTCCATTACGGTCGCCGCAAACTCGGCTTCAACGGCATCGTTGACGGTCGGCGGATAATTCCATTTGAAGGCGAATTTGCCCTCGGCGCCATGAGCCGCACACGTCATCTCGACGATGCGTTTCATCTCCTTTTCCACCAGCGCGGTCACGTCGTCTTTGAACGTTCGAACGGTTCCGGAGATCTTCGCGCTCTCCGGTATGACGTTGACCGCTTCGCCTGCCCGGATCATCGTGACCGACAACACGGCAGAGTCGATCGGTTTTTTGACGCGCGTGATGATTCCCTGCAGGCCGTTGACGATCTGAACAGCGATGAACACCGGGTCGATTCCCAGATGCGGCATCGCTGCATGCGCACCTTTACCGATCACGGTGATTTCGAACTCGTTGCTTGAAGCCATCATCGGACCGCCCGTCACGCCGAATTCTCCGACCCTGAGTCCGGGCCAGTTATGCATGCCGAACACCGCATCGCACGCAAAGCGCTCGAACAATCCGTCGTCGATCATTCTCTGCGCGCCGGCGCCGCCTTCTTCGGCGGGCTGGAAAATGAAGTGCACAGTGCCATCGAGCGATTTCTCTTCGGCCAGATACTTGGCGGCAGCCAGCAGCATGGCCATGTGGCCGTCGTGCCCGCACGCGTGCATCTTGCCGGCGTGCGTCGAGCGATGCGCGAAACCGTTGGTTTCCTGAATCGGCAGCGCGTCCATGTCGGCGCGCAGCCCGACCGCGCGCTTCGATTTTCCGTGCTTCAGGGTGCCCACAACTCCGGTGCCGCCAAGACCGCGCGTTACCTCGAGCCCCCATTCGGCAAGCTTGTTGGCGACGATGTCACTGGTGCGTGTCTCTTGGAAGCGCAATTCCGGGTGGGCGTGAAGATCGCGCCGGATCTGCTGGATTTCAGCGCGAAACTGGACGACGCGGTCGATCAGTTGCATGGTTTTTAGGGATTGATGCAAACAGGAGAGTCAATCCTACGCGCACTAGAATCCGCGTATGAACAAGTCGGTAGACATGCCGCTTTCACCGTCGGCGCCATCCGTCGCATCGCTCGAAATGATCGACCGGCTGATCGGGTTTCCCACCGTTAGCCGCGATTCCAACCTTGGCCTGATCGAATACGCGCGCGACGAACTGGCGCGGCTTGGCGTGCGGTCAAATCTGATTTACGACTCGGCGCGCAATAAGGCGAATCTGTTTGCCACGCTTTCGGCCGAGCCGGATCGGATCAAGACCGGTGGGCTCGTGATTTCGGGCCATACCGATACCGTGCCGGTCGATGGCCAGGATTGGGCGAGCGAGCCATTCGTGGCCGATCATCGTCATGGCCGAATTCACGGCCGCGGCAGCGCCGACATGAAAGGCTTCATCGCGATCGCGCTGGCTGCGGTGCCGAAGTTTCTGGCGGCGCAGGAAAAATTGCCGCTGCATTTATCGCTGACGTATGACGAGGAAACGACGTTCTTCGGCGTGCGCGACTTGCTGGCCGACCTCGGCGAGCGCGGCTTTCGCCCCGCAGGCTGCATCATCGGCGAGCCGACCGACATGCGCGCCATTGTTGCGCACAAGGGCAAGCGCGATCTGTGCTGCCGCGTGCGTGGCCTCGAGGCGCATTCGTCGCTGACGCCTGACGGCGTCAACGCGATCGAGTTTGCAGCGACGCTGGTGGCGTTCATTCGGCAAGTGGCTGACAACCTGTCGCGCGACGAGCCGCGCGATGCGCGCTTTGCGGTTCCGTACACAACGCTGCAAACCGGATTGATCAAGGGCGGAATCGCGGTCAACGTCGTTCCGCGTGATTGCGAGTTTGTGTTCGAGATGCGCAATCTGCCGGCAACGTCGACCGATGAGTTGACGCAAAGGATCGTCGACTACGCGGAGCGGGAACTGCTGCCTGAAATGCGGCGGGTGACAGCTGAGGCCGCGATCGCGTTTGAGTGCGGCATGGATTTGCCGGCATTCGGTATCGCGCCTGAACATCCGCTCGTGCGGTGGGCGCAGCAGGTGGCGAGCACGACGCACCTGACGGCGGGTGCAGTCGGCTTCGCCACCGAGGCGAGCATGTTCTCGAAAGCGGGCATTCCAACCGTGGTGATCGGCCCGGGCAGCATCGACCAGGCACACAAGCCCGACGAGTACATCAGCTACGAACAGGTCGCTGCATGCGAAGCGTTCTTCGATCGCATCGTCGCGCAGCCGCTGCCGACCGAGCGGCTTTAGGCCGCAGCTATGGAGACGTCAGCCAATTCAATTGCTGGCGCTGAAACGATCGTTCGTGCCGCGTGTCCGCACGATTGTCCCGACACGTGCGCGATGCTGGTCACGGTGCGACAAGAGCAAGGGCGCAGGGTTGCAGTGAAAGTCGCTGGTGATCCGACGCACCCAACCACCGCCGGCACACTGTGCACCAAAGTTTCGCGCTATCTCGAACGCACGTACCACCCGGACCGTGTGCTGTATCCGATGAAGCGCGTCGGCGCCAAAGGTGATGGCCACTTCGTCCGGGTGACCTGGGACGAAGCACTGCGTGACATCGCGCGACGCCTGACTGAGATTGCCGCGCGTGACCCGCAGCGGATCGTGCCCTACAGCTACGCGGGCACGATGGGTCTGGTGCAAGGCGAGGGCATGGCAGCGCGCTTCTTTCACAAGCTCGGCGCGAGTTTTCTCGACCGCACCATCTGCGCCACCGCCGGCGCTGAGGCGCTTACCTACACACTCGGATCAAGGACTGGCACAGACATCGAACAGTTTCAGAACAGCAAGCTGATTGTTTTCTGGGGCTGCAATGCGATCGCATCCAACCTGCATTTGTGGAGTCGGGCGCAGGAAGCGAAGCGGCGCGGCGCGAAGCTGATCGCAATCGATCCTTATCGCTCGTTGACGGCGGAAAAATGTCACCAGCACATAGCACTGATGCCGGGCACCGACGCAGCGTTTGCACTCGGCGTGATGCATGTTTTGATGCGCGAGGGCTGGCTTGATCGCGACTACATCGAGCGCTACACGCTCGGTTATGACGGGCTTGAGGAGCGTGCGCAGAAATTCGATCCGGCGAGAGTCGCGTCGATCTGCGGCATCAGCGGGGCCGAAGTCGAAAATTTCGCGCGCGATTACTGGCAGATTCGACCTGCAGTGATTCGGCTCAACTATGGGATGCAGCGAGCACGCGGCGGCGGTAACTCGGTGCGGGCCGTGGCATGTTTGCCCGCGCTCGCCGGACATTGGCGTGACGCAGCCGGCGGTGTGCTGCTGTCGACCAGCGGCGTGTATCCGGTCGACATCGCAGCGTTGCAGCGGCCGGATCTGCTGGCGGGGAAAACGCCGCGGACGATCAACATGTCGACCATTGGACACGATCTGCAGCACGCTGATCCGCCGATCGAGGCGCTGATCGTCTACAACAGCAATCCGGTGGCCGTCGCGCCGCAGTCGCGCGAAGTCGCGCGCGGTTTTGCACGCGACGACCTGTTCACCGTCGTGCTCGAACACTTCATGACCGACACCGCCGACTACGCCGACTACGTGCTGCCGGCGACGACGCAGCTCGAGCACGTCGACGTGCACGGGTCTTACGGGCACCTTTACATGCTGGCAAACAATCCGGCGATCGAGCCGCTCGGCGAAGCGCTGCCGAACAGCGAAATTTTTCGCCGTCTTGCAGCGCAGATGGGATTCGACGAGGCCTGCTTGGCCGAAAGCGACGATCAACTGGCAGCGCATGCATTCAAGCGCGAAGGCGCCACGGCCGGCTTCGATTGGCCGCGCCTGAAGCAAAGCGGCTGGCAGCGGCTCGACGTGCCTGAAAAGTATGCGCCGTTTGCTCAGGGCGGGTTCGCAACGCCGTCGGGACGCTGCGAGTTCTACTCGGAGCAAGTCGCGAGGCTCGGCCAGGACCCGTTGCCTGCGTACATCGCGCC
>DATLOA010000075.1:0-6952 GCA_035536515.1 Burkholderiaceae bacterium
ACTGATAAAAACAAGCACGATGGCTGGCCACCAGCCACGAAAGTCCTGTGACCAGTGCACCATCACGACGGCAACGATAAAGTTGAACGTCATCACTATGCCGGCCCAGCGAGTCAACAAGCCGATAACAATCAGCCCCCCACAGATGAACTGGGCGTAAACCGACAGGGGTGCCATGAGCTCGGGCCAAGCAAAACCCTTCTTGGTAAGGAATTGCACGAACTCTTGCATTCGTGCATCGCTGAAGATGTTGTCCTGAGTGCCGTGGATGAGGAATGCGCCGGTGAGAATGCGCAAGAACAGCAGGCTGAGGTCTCCGTATCGTTGGAGAAAGTTGAGATGAATGAGCTGCATCGAGTAGAGAGCTCCGTGCGATAGTTCCACTTGCAGCTTACCGATTCTGCTCGTGAGTCTCCACCTTCGATGACTGAACCTGGCGCAGGCGATTCGCGGTGGAGCTCGGAAAGCTCGAAGCAGCGCGCGGCGCTGCTGCTGGCGTGTGCACTGATTCTGGTTTGGGGCATCAACTTCAGTGTGCTGAAAGCGGTGCTCACTGCGTTGACGCCGGGTGGCTTTCTATTTATTCGCTACCTGATCATGCCCCTCTGCGCAGCCGCGCTTCTGTGGCAGCGCTATGGCCGTCATTGGCCGCGCCTTCCACGCGCCGATCTCTGGTCGCTGCTGTGGCTCGGCTTGCTCGGGCACTTGTTGCATGTCGGGCTGGTGACGTTCGGGATTCACTGGTCCACTGCGTTCTCGAGCTCGCTGATACTCGCGTGCGGGCCGGTGTTCACGCTGCTGCTGTTGCGCGGTCTTGGTGTTGAAGTGCTGACGCGCGCCCAGGTCGTCGGCGTGGCAATAGCCTGCGTCGGAGTGTTGATCTTCCTCTCGGACAAGCTTCTTGGCGCGCAATGGCGCGCCAGCGGCGGGGACCTCTTGCTGCTGCTGGCTGCGTTCTTCTTTTCCGCTTACACCGTTGCTGCCAAGCCGCTGATGGAGCGCCACGGTGCGGTGCTGGTCATGACTTACGCGACCCTGCTGGGAAGTATTCCGATGGTGCTGCTCAACTTGCCTGCTGGCCTCGATGTGGATTGGCGCGCGGTCCCGCTGACGATTTGGGCTGGACTGTTGTGGGCGGTCGTTCTCTCCTCATTCGTGGGGTGGATCGTTTGGGGATGGGTCAACGCTGCGTGGGGCGTCGCTCGCTCGGCGCCATTGATATACCTGATGCCTCCGACAGCCGGCCTGGTGGCCTGGTGGGTGACCGGGGAGGGTTACGGCGCAATCAAGCTCATCGGCGCGGCGGTGACATTGATCGGAGTGGCAGTGGCTCAGTTCGCTCGACGCGGTGATCCCGCCCGCAGCGTTGAAAGTATTGGCGTCGTTGACTGATTTGCTGTGTCGTCAGGCGGCTTTTCGGTGCAAGCTCGCAGCCAGCACGCTGCAGACAGCGTCAGTGACCATGGCCGTCGTCGCCTTGCCGCCAAGATCGCCGGTATGAAGCGCAGGGTTTGCAGTGACCACTTCGATGGCTTGCATCACGCACTTGGCGGCATCGAACTCACCTAGATGCTCCAGCAACATCACCACCGACCAGAACGTACCGACCGGATTAGCCAAGCCCTTGCCCATGATGTCGAAGGCCGAGCCATGAATGGGCTCAAACATCGATGGGTAGCGGCGTTCGGGATCAATGTTGCCAGTGGGGGCGATGCCTAGGCTACCGGCCAGCGCTGCGGCCAGATCACTCAGGATGTCCGCGTGCAGATTGGTGGCGACTATCGTATCGAGTGAGGCCGGGCGGTTAATCATGCGCGCGGTCGACGCATCGACCAGCTCTTTGTCCCAGGTGACATCAGGAAACTCCTTCGAGATCTGAAGCGCGATCTCGTCCCACATCACCATCGCATGGCGCTGCGCGTTGCTCTTGGTGATTACGGTTAGCAGCTTGCGCGGACGACTCTGCGCCAGCTTGAAGGCGAAGCGCATGATGCGTTCGACGCCGACGCGCGTCATCATCGACACATCGGTGGCAGCCTCGATGGGATGGCCCTGGTGGACACGGCCCCCGACACCGGCGTACTCACCTTCGGAGTTTTCGCGCACGATGACCCAATCAAGATCTTCGGTCTTGCAGCGCTTGAGCGGGCACTCGATGCCGGGGAGGATGCGCGTGGGGCGCACGTTCGCGTATTGGTCGAAGCCCTGGCAGATTTTCAGGCGCAGGCCCCACAGAGTGATGTGATCGGGGACGTGCGGGTCGCCGGCTGAACCGAAAAGGATCGCATCCTTGTTTCGCAACGCATTCAGGCCATCGTCCGGCATCATGGCGCCGTGCTTGCGGTAAAAGTCAGCGCCCCAGTCGAAATTCTCGAACTCGAAGCGGAAAGTCGTGCTCGATGTAGCAAGCGCTTCCATGACTTTCTGCCCAGCAGGAATGACTTCCTTGCCGATTCCGTCTCCGGGAATGGTTGCAATGCGATAGGTTTTCATAGTTGGCGGGCGTATTGAGCGTTACCGCTACTGTACGTCGCCCGGACTGCTGCAGAAGCGGGAAAACAAGAAACCAGCGGTTGGTGCGGGCCGATGCGCAACATGGGAACAGCGGTTGCTCAGCAAGTTGCTACAGCAAATCAAACGGAGCCAAAAGCAGCCGCGCCAGTCAGCGGGCCCGTGCGATCCCGATCGCTTAATTCCTAGGAGCTGAAATGAGTGTTATCAAAGATACGGACGTGGTTGTTGCTACGCGTTCCGACACACCAGAGGCGACGGAAGAGTCGCCCGTGCAGGAATCGGAAGCTTCTGTTGTTGCGGAAGAGAAGAGCGCAGCAGATGCGTCGGTTGAGCCGGCTATTGATGAAGCATCAGCCGGTGTCGCCGCGCCCGCTCAGGCTACGGCGGCACCTCAAGCACGTGCTAAGACCAAGGGCGTTGCCGACCTCGTGTTTCTGATCGATATCAGCGGCAGCATGTCGACCTGCATCGACGCACTGCGTAGGAACATCGAGGTGTTCATTGATTCGTTAAGCCGCGGCGACGCGAATAATGCCGCGCCGGTACGCGATTGGCGCGGCAAGGTCGTGGGCTATCGCGATTTCGAAGCGGCAGAAAGCGAAGGGTTGCCGTGGTTCGTGGATAACACATTCGTTCGTGATGCGGCTGCCTTGAAAGAGCAGTTGGCCGGTCTGCAGGCCAACGGCGGCGGTGACGAGCCTGAATCACTGCTCGATGCGCTCTATCAGGTGTCGTCGATGGAGGCCTCGCCCAAAGGCTCGCAGACTGAAGATCCGGCCAAGTGGCGCTATCGCAGCGACGCCGCGCGCGTCGTCATCGTGTTTACAGACGCGCCGTTTAAAGAGACGTTGAATGTCCCGGCCGCGAAAGGTGGCTCGCTGCAGGATGTGGCCAACGTCATCATGGCCAACCGCATCATCCTCAGCGTGTTTGCACCCAATTTTGAAGGTTACGACCGACTGAGCCAGATCGATAAGTCCGAATGGGAAGTCGTTGAGTTCGAGGGCTTGAACCCGCAGGAGGCATTGCAAAAGTTCACCTCTGATCAGGTCAATTTCCGGACTACGCTCAAGCAGCTCGCCGCTAGCGTATCGCGCTCGGCCGAGACCGTCGCACTGTAAGGGCTGGCACTGTCGCGCGCGCCGGCGATGGCCAAGAAACTCAGAGCCGGCGACACGATTCGCGGTTATCGCATCACAAAGGTCTTTGGGCCGGGCATGATGGCGATCTCGTACGCAGCGCAGTCACCAAGCGGCCAGAAGGTCTTTTTCAAGCAATACAAGTCGCCCGCACCCACCGTCGTTTGGTACGAGGCGTTCGTCAATTATCAGCATGAACTCTCCGCGCGTGTGCGTAGCGGCAAAGTTGGGCACTTCGCCGTCCGGCAGCTTGATGCGTTCGAAGAGCGTTGGGGCGGACCCTGCTACTTCCAGGTGTACGAGTTCGTCGAGAACGGCGCCGATCTGCAGCAGATGCTGGACGCTGAACGCGAGCAGCATCGCCGCACCCGGTCGGCGCCCGCCCGCGACCCCGCAGTCTGGGCACGCCATGTCACTTGGGCCAAAGTCTTCATCGCGGCGATGGCGGCTTTGCATGAAGTCAAGGTGGTCCACGCCGATCTGAAGCCGGCCAATGCTTACCTGATCGAGGACTCGACCATCGGCTCCGGTTATCAGTTGAAGCTGATAGACATGGACTTCTCGCTGCTGGCCGATCGACGCGCCCCCTGGCACGGCTTCCAGGCCTATGTCGGCACCGACAATTACCGATCGCCCGAGCACTTGACGCGCGGGTCCGTGCCCGGTTTGGCATCTGACATTTTCACGTGTGGGCTGATGCTGTACGAGCTGCTAGCGGGTGAGCATCCGTATTGGAGAGAGGAACAGGCCGAGTACGCCAAGCTCGTCAGAGCTTATGCCGCCAAGCCACCCGCGCTGATTGGGACGATGCCGGCCCCTGCGAGCAACGCCGAAGTCAGCGCTGCCCTCTATCGCTGCCTGTCGCCCGATCCATCCGCTAGACCGACTGCATCCGAGCTGCGCGCGTTGCTGAGCGGCCGCGATGCGAAGCCTGGGCTGCCTAAGTCAGCGCGTGCGTCGGCGGAGGCATCGCCTCGCTTAAAAACGGCGGCACCTGCTGCTGCGGCATCCGTCTTCGGCCGCTCTGTTGGCACACCAATCGTGTCGGATGGCATTGAGCTGGTTGCACCCGATGGCCGCTCGGTGCATATCGGCGTGCGCACTGAGCTCGGCAAGGCGCTGGTGCGGCAGTTCGGACCCGACGGTGAGTTTTGGGATCATCGTCAGTGCGTGCTGGAGCGTCGTTCGGGTCAGCAATGGACCGTCTCACCCGTCGAAGGAAGTACCAATGAAACTCTCGTCAATGGCGAAGCGCTAACCGCGCCGCGTGCGCTTAAGCACGGTGATCTGATCGCGGTGGGGCGTCAGGCGAAAGGCGTCATCAAAATGCCGCTGACCGCACGAGGCCGCTGAATTGGAAGAGACGCTCTCGGACCCGGTAACCGCTCCGTCAAACGACGCAATCGCCGTTTCGACTTCGATACCCTCATGTCCGGTCGTCGACGTGCGTGAACTCGACTGGCACGCGATTCGCAAAGCGGCCGACGCCCCGGCAATCCGCGCCCGAATGCGCGCCGTCGTGGAGCGCATGGAGGCCTTGCTGGATCGCGCCGGCGGACCTGGCATGTTGTTCGACGTCGATCGTGCGGACGCCGCTGATCGCGTGATACATGTGTCCGCACTGGATGCCAATCCGCACTGGATCATTGGTGATCTGCACGGTGATCTGCTCGCACTCGAGGCAGCGTTGGAACAGATCCGCGATCACGCTCGCTCGACAGCAGTGGCTTCGCCGCGCGTCATCTTTCTCGGCGACTTCTTTGACGATGAGGGTCTTGGCCTCGAAGTTCTATTGCGGGTCTTCGAGTTGATCGTCGAGAGCCCTGAGCGAATTTGCGTCATCGCCGGCAACCACGACGAAGGCTTGTCCTACGACGGCGCGCGCTTCTCTTCGGACATAGCGCCCTCCGATTTCGCCGACTTCTTGAATGCCAATCTCGCGCACGAATGGATCGAGCGCGTTGGGAAGCTCATCGTCCGCCTGACTGCGCGAGCGCCGCGCGCACTCTTTTTTCCAGACGGGTTACTTGTAGCCCATGGCGGTTTCCCACTCGGCGATCTGCATCCACACCTCTTGGAGACGGGCAACTGGAATGATCCAGCGTGCCTGTCAGATTTCGTGTGGGCCCGAGCCCATCCGAAGGCACGCAGAAAAATGCCTAACCGCTTTTCGCGCGGCAGTCAGTTCGGCTACGAAGATTTCGCCGACTTCTGCTCAGTCAGTGCGCAATTGGGGCGACCGATCACACACATGGTCCGCGGCCACGATCACGTCGAGGCGCGTTACGCGATGTACCCCGCTTACCATGCATATCCCGTACTGACGACAGTGGCGCTGTCACGCCGGCTAAACCGTGAGCAGTACGGCCCATATGAGCGCGCGCCGACCTTGGCGCGGGTCATCGAGGCTACGGTGCCGCAGGTCTATCAGCTGCACGTGCCTGCGGACATGATTCACGAATTCTTTCCGCAGCCCGACTTAGAAGGTATATCCGACGCAGAAGCGACGGCGCAGGAATAGACATGAGCGACGTCGTCCTGCGTTGCCCCAACTGCGGCACCACAAGGTCCGCAACGGGAGAGTGCGAAGCGTGCCACGAGGCGCAGGTGCGCTATTACTGCACCAACCATTCGCCGGGCCGCTGGTTGGAGGCGCCTGCGTGCGCTCAATGCGGAGCGCGATTCGGCGATCCGCCTCGGCCCTCGGTCGTTACGCCGCCCCCCGCTCCACGCCGGGCGCGCGGACCGGCACCCCCGGCGCCTCGATCACCAGCAGCAGCGCGCACAGGAGCGGCAGCGAGGCGGCCCGAAGTCAGCAGCGAACGTGAGCACACAGGATTTCGTAGGCCTGGTGCAGAAGAGCCGGACGTGCCGGACGGGCGCGTTGAAGCGCCGTTCGCAAGCTGGCAAGAACTGCTTTGGGCGATGGCACGGGCGCGTCGTGCGCGACTCGAAACACCTGCCGAACCAGAGATTGCACGACCGGGGCGGGGCTTCTCCGGTTGCCTTGTGCGTCTCGTATTTATTGTGGTGTTGCTGTTTCTGGCGTTCGTGCTCGCGCCGATTCTGTTTGGCGGTCTGCTGTTCGGAATATATTGAACTGCAGTTTCTCGCAGCGCAATTAGCGCCGGCTTAATGCTCCAGCAGGTGAACGAGCTATGCTTTGCTCCTCCACAGGCGGCGTCCGGTAGAGCGGCCTCGGTTTAGCAATTGGATGTGCGCGGGGCGGCTTCTGGTGGTCAACATTGCGGCGGGGTAGCGATTGGCCGTACCCATAGACCGGCACGTAGACCTCGGTG
>DATLOA010000076.1:0-8809 GCA_035536515.1 Burkholderiaceae bacterium
GCATTCGGAGCGCCTGTCGCAGGCGCACATGACAGAGCTGCAGGGCAGTCTCGAGCTGCAGCGCCAATATGCGCTAATGCGGCTGCTGCGTGGACTAGCAGCCGCGGCCAACGAGTCTGATTCAGTGGAGCGCACGCTGGAGCGTGCGCTCAATGAGATCGGAAATTATCTTGAATGGCCGCTCGGTCGTGTTGCCTTGCTGCCCGACTACACAGAGAATCGCAGCTTGCCACCACGTTCGCTGTGGTTTACGCGCGAGCCAGACCGTTTCCGCGACTTCATCGATGCAAGCAACGGCATCCCGATCGTGCCTTCGCCGAGCCACATGATCGGCCGCGCGTACTTATCGGGAGTAGCCAACTGGGTGTCCGATTTATCGCGCATGACCGATTGGAACCGGCTCGACGTCGCACTTGCAGCCGGGCTGCAAACCGGCGTCGTGATTCCGGTAATGGCACACGGCCACGTTGCTGCGTTCATCGAGTTCTATAGCGATCATCGCGTTGAAGCCACCAATGCGTGGCTCGAACTGGTCGAGGCGATTGGCGCCGAGCTTTCGCGAGTCGCGGAACGTCAACGCGCTGAACGCGAGCTGCGCCAGCGCGAAGTTGAAGCGAGCCGGCTTGCAATGGTTGCGTCGCGCACCGAACAGATGGTTCTGATCCTGGACACCGCCGGGCGCATCGAGTGGGCCAACGATGCAGTGATGCGCTTTTCGGGCATCGGAATGCAGGAGATGCGCGGTCGGCGCGCGCACAGGTTGATGCGCGGCTCGTCTACCGATTCAAGTGCGATCCGGCGCATGGCAGAAGCCGTCGTGCGCGGCGAATCGTGCAAGATCGAATTTGTTGCCAACGCGCGTTCAGGCGAAGAGCGCGTACTGGAAGTCGAAGGCCAGCCACTGCGCGACGATCAGGGCCGCTATTTTCAGTACGCGTTGATCAGCCCGGACATTACCGAGCGCAAGCGCACCGAAGCGACGCTGCGCGAGAGCGCCGAATATTTCCGCGCGCTGTTCGACGAATCTCCGGTGCCATCGACAATTCTGTCGTCCGACCACCGCATCGTGCGCGTAAACGCGGCGCACACGCGCATGCTCGGCTACACGATCGACCAGATGATCGGCAAAGATCCGATTACATTCATTCATCCGGACGAAGTCGACGCGGCGTACGCGCTGCGCAGCGAGATGGACCGCTCAGCCGAGCGTTCGCAGTTTACGTTCGAGCGCCGCATGCTCACGGGCGACGGCACGATCGTCTGGGTACGCGGCCACAGCGTGCGGTTCTGTGATGCCAACGGCGAGCGGTTCCGGCTGACTATGCTCGAGAACATTACCGACGCCAAGGAAAGCGAGCGCGTATTGCGCGACGCGAAAGAGATCGCCGAGTCTGCGAGCCGCGCGAAGTCACAGTTCCTAGCCAACATGAGTCACGAGATTCGCACGCCGATGAACGGCGTGCTCGGCATGACCGAGCTGCTGCTCGGCACTGCGCTGTCGGACAAGCAGCGCCGCTTTGCCGACGCAGTTTATCGATCGGGCGAGACGCTGCTCGAAATTATCAACGACATTTTGGATTTCTCGAAGATCGAGGCCGGCAAGTTCGAGCTTGAATCGGTGGACTTCAACCTGCGAACGATGGTTGAGGATGTGTTCGAGATGCTGGCACCGCGCGCCCATCAGAAGCGCATTGAGCTTGCCTCGCGCATTGGGACCGAAGTGCCGACGATTGCAAGAGGTGATCCAACCCGCATTCGCCAGGTGCTGACGAACTTGGTGGGCAACGCACTGAAGTTCACCGACACCGGTGAGATCGTTGTCACGCTCAGCGCACGGCTCGAAGACGGCCGCCATCGCGTTCAGTTTGAAGTGCGCGACACCGGCATCGGCCTGCGCCCCGAAGCGATGCAACGGCTTTTCACGGTCTTCATGCAGGCCGATCAGTCGATGTCGCGCCGCTATGGCGGCACCGGCCTGGGCCTTGCAATTAGCAAACAGCTGGTCGAGCTAATGGGCGGCTCTATAAGCGTCGACAGTCACTTCGGCGAAGGGTCAACATTTCGCTTCGATGTTCCTCTGGCATCGGGAGACACCGCTGCGATCGCACCGCCGGTCGATTTGCAACAGCTGCGAGGCCGCCGTGTGATTCTGGTCGAGGACAACCCGACCAATCGCAGCATTCTCGAGATGCAATTGAAGGCGGTCGAGATGGACGTGGCGACCGCTGACCACGGTGCCACTGCGCTGGAGTTAATGCGAGCCGCCGCGCGCGCGGGCACACCATTCGACATAGCGGTGATCGACATGAAGATGCCGATCATGGACGGCTTAACGATGGCGGCAACGCTGCGCAGCGATCCGCAGCTTGCCGACACCAAAATGGTGATGCTCACTTCGCTTGCGAGCGGCAACGAAGCGCAGCTCGCATTTGAAAACGGTGTTGCACAGTATTTGACCAAGCCGGTGCGCCAGCACGAGCTGCTCGAAGCGCTCGCCAAATCGCTGCGCGGTACGCCATCCGCCGCACCCACGGCAGTGGTTACACAAAGCCATCGGGCCAAGGTGTTGGTGGCCGAAGACAATTTGGTGAATCAGGAAGTGGCGCGGGCGATGCTGCGCGACCTCGGTTGCGAGATTCGCCTAGCGGACAACGGGCGTGAGGCGCTCAACGCGCTGCGCTCGCAGTCGTTCGACATCGTCTTCATGGACTGTCAGATGCCGGAGATGGACGGGTTCGAGGCGGTGCGGCGATTTCGCTCGTCCGCGCAAGCCGACTTCGAAACGGCGCTCAACACTCCCATTGTTGCGCTGACAGCAAATGCATTGGCGGGCGACCACGAGCGCTGTATAGCGGCGGGCTTCGATGAGTACCTGCCCAAACCGTTCAAGCAGCAGCAGATCGATGCGCTGCTCGCGCGCTGGACAAGGGCCGAGTCGCGCGGCGCCGCTCGCGCAACGAAGCAGGCCGAGCCGGAAGTACCGCAGGTGCCGGTGCCGGCCGGGGCCGGACAGGAAGTTCCTGTAATTGACATGTCGATCATCGAGCGCATTCGAGAGATGGAACAGCGCGGCGCCGCGCGCCTGCTTGAACGCCTGATCGAAACGTACACGTCGACCGCCGCCAAGCTGATGGCCGATGCTGAGCTCGCACTGTCGCACCGCGACGCTGTGATGGTGCGGCACGCGGTGCATACGCTCCGCTCATCAAGCGCCAACGTCGGCGCAACCGTTTTGTCGCAGCGCTTCGCAGCGATCGAGTTGGACGCACGCGAAGGAAAGACGCAGCAAGCCGAGCACGAGTGGCCGGCAGTGCGTATCGAATACGCCCGCGCCGTGCAGGCGTTGCAGGCATTGTTGACAGTCGAGAGCGCGGCTTAACATGCAACGGACCGAGCCATGAGCGATCGGATCAACGACACCGGCAGCGGCGGTGCGATGGCCAGCCGGCGCGACGGCGACAGCGATGGCGGCAGCGAGCCGCGCAATGATCTGGTGCTGCTGGTCGACGATGACCCGGTGGCGCGCCTGTTGACCGCCTCCGCATTGGCCGAGCGCCAATGGCGGGTGATAGAGGCCGACGGCGGCGGACACGCGCTCGAGCTGTTTACTGACAATTTGCCTGACGTCGTAGTGCTCGATGCGTTAATGCCGGACATCGACGGCTTTGTTACCTGCGAACGGCTGCGCCGGCTGACCGGTGGCGAGCACGTTCCTGTGTTGATGCTGACCGGCCTGGATGACGAGCCTTCGATCGCGCGCGCATACGAAGCAGGCGCCACCGACTTTTTCGTCAAGAGCACGTCGCAATGGACGCTGCTGTCCGAGCGGCTGCGTTACATGATCCGCGCTTCGCGCATGCGGGAAGAGCTCGCCGAAAGCCGTGCCAAGCTGACCAAGGCACAACGCATCGCACGCCTGGGCAGCTGGGAATGGAACATCGCATCTCGTTGGGTGAAGCTTTCCGAGGAGTGTTTTCCGATTGCTGGTCTGCCGCAACAGGAAGATGGTCTCGCCGACTGGTTTGTGTGGTCGCGAGCGGTAGAAGACGAGCGTGCACGCATCGAGATGCTGTTTCGCGAAGCGCTTTCGGGCACCGGGCAGATGAAATTCGAGTGCCGGATTGCGCGTCCCAACGGACAAGTGAGGGTCGTGCACATTGAGGCCGAGGTCGATCGCGACGAAGGCGGTCGCGCAGTGGCCGTGCATGGCGTCCTGCAGGACATTACCGAGCGCAAGCATGCCGAAGACCAGATTCGGCAGCTCGCCAATTACGACAGTCTGACCGGATTACCGAATCGGCGCTTTTTTCGCGATCAGTTTGGTTCCGCACTCGAGCGCGCCCGGACCAGCGGCACTGCCGTCGGCGTGTTGTTCATCGATTTGGACCGCTTCAAACAGATCAACGACACATTGGGCCATCAAGTGGGCGATCAGCTGCTGCGCGAAGTTGCTAAGCGGCTTTATCAGTGTGTGCGCGAAAACGATACGGTCGCGCGCGCGGCCGAACGCGCAGGACCCTCGCAGGGCGTGCGGCCCCCATCTATCGGTTCGGCCACGCGCAGCTTGGCCGCTGGCTCGCAATCGGCGCCCGTGCCAAGCAACACCAACAGCGTCGCGCGCCTCGGTGGCGACGAATTCACGATCCTGGTAACGGACGTGTCGGAGCCGAGCGTGATCGAAGCGGTCGCGCACCGCATGCTCGAAACGATGCGCAAGCCGTTCAGCTTCTCCGGCCATGAGCTGTTCGTGACCGCATCGATCGGCCTTGCGGCGTATCCGTCGGACGGCACCGACGTCGACACCTTGCTGCGAAAGGCGGACATTGCGATGTACGCTGTCAAGGACAGCGGGTGCAACGGCGTGCTGCGGTTCTCAAGCGCGATGAACACGGCGACGGCGGAACGGTGGCGGCTTGAAACGGCGCTGCATCGTGCGCTCGAACGTCAGGAGTTGGTGCTGTACTACCAGCCCAAGATCAACGTGGTGAGCGGCCAGATCGTCGGCGCCGAAGCGCTGATGCGCTGGAAGCGCGGCGGCGAGCTGGTGCCGCCTGCAGAGTTCATCACGGTGGCGGAAGAATCGGGTTTGATCGTACCGATCACCGAATGGGCGGTGCGAGAAGTGTGCGAGCAAATGGTGCGCTGGTCCGATCACGGCCACCCGCCGATTCCAGTGTCGGTCAATATCTCCGGCCGCCACCTACAACGCGCTAACCTGGTTGAGCCGGTGCAAGCGGCACTGATCGGCTTCAAGCTCGATCCGCGCCTGCTTGAACTTGAGTTGACCGAGACCGTGTTGATGAACAACCTGAGCGCTACGCTGCCGTTGCTTCAGGCGTTAAAGGATCTTGGTGTTTCGATTTCGATCGACGATTTCGGTACTGGTTACTCATCTCTGTCCTACCTGAAACGGCTGCCGATCGATACGCTGAAGATCGATCGATCGTTCGTGCGCGAGCTTGAGACAAGCTCCGATAGCGCCGCGATCGTTGGCGCGATCATTGCGATGAGCAAAAGCCTGAAGCTGCGCGTGGTCGCCGAAGGCGTCGAAACGCAGGGGCAGATGACGCGGCTGTTCGACCAAGGCTGCCAGCTGATGCAAGGCTTTCTGTTCTCGCCCGCCGTACCGGGTGACGATTTTCCGTCGATGCTGAAAGCGTCAACCAGCCAGTCGCACTGGCGCATCGACTTCGGGCCACGCGCGCGCAACAAGACTTCGAGCGACGAACGCGACAGCGTCGACACGCATTCCAACGGGCAGCACTTCGGCGCGCTCGAATCCGAGATGGTCGGGCCGCCACGTCCCAGCGCACAACAACAGTCGCCGCCGCGCGATGCCGAACCTTCCGGCGAGCAGCCGAATCAAAAAGATCGCGCGTTGCGGTGGGCAAATCGTTTCATCGGGCGCGATAGTTAGATTTCACGGCAAGTCAGAGTGTGCGTGTGTTGAGGTGAAGCAGCGGCGGGCGCAGCTGCTGTCGCGACAATGGTTCGCGATGAAGCAAGCACATGCGATACATTTGCGCTCGTTACTTAGCCCGAACGTATGCATCACTCTCCACTCCTGCTGCAACTCGTCATCATCCTCGCTACCGCGCGAGTCTGCGGCTGGATCCTGCGCAGTTTGGGTCAACCACCGGTGATTGGCGAGATGGCCGCGGGAATTGTGCTCGGTCCAATTGTCTTTGGCGCGATTTTTCCCGAGTTTCACGCGACGCTGTTTGCGCGCGATTCGCTGCCTGCGCTCGGTGCGTTGAGCCAGCTTGGCCTCGTGCTGTTTATGTTTATCGTAGGCGCCGAAATGCGCGCGCCAAATGGAGTCCGAGCGCAGGTGAAAGCGGCGGGTCTTGTCGGCGTATTGAGCGTCGTGTTGCCCATGGCGCTTGGAGTGGCGATTGCGCCTGCGCTGCACCCGCGATTTGCGCCCGCGGGCGTTTCGTTCTGGCCGTTTGCGCTGTTCATGGCGTCCGCGATGGCGATCACCGCGTTCCCGATCATGGCGCGCATCCTAAAGGAGCGAAACATGACGCACACCCCAGTGGGGCGTCTTTCGTTAAGCGCCGCCGCGATTGCCGACGTGTTTGCATGGATCATGCTGGCTTTCGTGGTGGCGACGATTGCCTCGCACGAAGGCTGGAATGGATTCTGGAAGACGGTGTTTGGCTCGCTCGTGCTGGTCGCTGTCGTGTTCGGCGTTCTACGCCCGCTGTACGCCCGGCTGCTGATGAAATTTGCAGCCGACGGGCAGCCCGGCGGTGTGATGCTGGCGCTGCTGATGATCGGCATGTTTGCGTGCGCAGCGATCACACAATGGCTGCAGCTGCACGCCGTGTTCGGCGCGTTCCTGTTCGGCGCGTGCTTGCCGCGCGACGATCGTCTGCTTAAGACGCTGATTGAGAGAGTCGAGCATTTGGCGGTGATCGTGCTGATGCCGATCTTTTTCGCGCTCGCCGGGCTTAACACGACTGCCGACGCGTTCGTCGGTGCCGGCGCAATCGCGCTGCTGTTGATCTTGTTTGCGGCGATAGCCGGCAAGGTGGCGGGCGGCGCCACCGGAGCGCGGTTGGCCGGCTATAGCTGGCGCGACAGCCTGGCCGTCGGCTCGCTGATGAACGCGCGCGCACTAATGGAGCTGATCGTTATCAAGGTGGGGCTCGACGCCGGCGTCATCGGCATGGAAATTTTCACGATGTTAATGGTGATGGCGATACTGACGACGGTGATGACCGGTCCGCTGCTGACGCTGTTTACGCGCCGCGGGGCCACGCAGTTCGCTACTCCACCAGCCCGTTCTTGATTGCGTAGTGCGTCAGCTCGGCATTGCTCGCCATCGCCATTTTTTCGAGAATACGCGCGCGGTAAACGCTAACGGTTTTCGGACTAAGTGCCAGCTCCTCTGCAATGTCGGACAGGCGCTTGCCGGACGCGATCAGCTTCAGCGTTTGAAATTCGCGGTCTGACAGTTTTTCGTGCGGTGCGCCGTCAGTCTCGGGCGTGTTCAAATTTTCGATCAGTGCCTGTGCAATTTCCGGCGTGACGTATTTCCGTCCCGCGACGACTTGCGAGAGTGCCTCTAGCAGCTTCTCGGGCGCGCTCGCCTTGTTCAGGTAGCCGAAAGCGCCGGCGCGAAACGCTCGCACGGCATATTGGTCTTCAGGATACATGCTGACGATCAGCACTTTGAGCTTTGGGTGATCGTCCCGCAGTGCTTTCAGAATATCAATGCCGTTTTTTCCGGGTAGCCCGACGTCCATCACCAGTACATCGGGCTCTCCGTGCCTTTTCAGTTCGTTGCGCAGTCCCGTGTAGTCGGAGGCCTCCGCGATGATCTGCACCTCCGGATGCTCGCAAAGGACTTGCACGATGCCGCGTCGGACGATCGCGTGATCGTCGACGACGAACAATCTAATCGTCATCGTCGCTCCGTTCGGTTCGCGCGCCAGGTGAGCGATTCGGCAGCGGCGGAATCGAAAACATCACGGTCGTGCCGCGGCCTTGCGACGACGATAGCTCGGCCCAGCCGCCAAGCCCGCGAGCGCGCTCGACGATGCCGCGCACGCCGAACCCGGGCGTGACTTGCAGGCTCGCGGTGTCGAAACCGTATCCGTTATCGGCTACTTCAAGCACGATCTCGTCACCCAACGCAAACAACTGCATCTGAACGAGCTTTGCGTTCGCGTACTTGCGAACATTAGTCAGTGCCTCCTGTGCCACACGGTACAGCGCTGCTGCTCGATCAGGTGCGACCTCGAACTCCTCGCGGTTCGCATGAAAATCAACCTCGATTCCACTGCGCTCGGTAAAGCCGCGCGCCAGCCATTCGAGTGCGGCGACCAGGCCTGCGTCGAGTACCGCTGGGCGCAGAGAATGCTGAATGCGATGGCTGGCGACCACTGCAGATTCGAGCAGTTGTGACATCGCATCGAGCTGCGGGCGGGTGTCGTTACCTGGGAGCGCGCGTGTCAGTCGCGCCAGCTCGAACTTGAGCGCGGTCAGTGCACCTCCGATATCGTCATGAATCTCCTGCGCAATGGCGCGCCGCTCGTCCTCCTTTGCGCGTTCAAGATGCTGCGTCAGCTCGCGCAGCTTCGCTTCGCTGTCGGCGAGTGCGGCTACCGCGGTGCGCGCTTCTCGACGAGCGTTGGACGCCTGCAGGCTGTTCTGCAGAGCAGAGGCGACGCGAAACATGCGCGTTTTGAGTACGAAGTCATCGGCGCCCGCGTGCAATGTCGCCACTGCAAGGTCTTCCGACATTTCGCCCGACAGCACGATGACCGGAATGTCGGCGTCGATACTCTTTGCGACCGTC
>DATLOA010000077.1:0-3179 GCA_035536515.1 Burkholderiaceae bacterium
TCGGCCAGCTCCGGAATATCGAAGCTAAAGCGCGCAACGCCGGAATTCACATCGGTGCCGACCAGCCCGAGCAGCAGTCCGAGCACGATCATCGCAATGGCCTTGATCAGCGAGCCCGACGCCAGCACGACCGCGCCGACCAGGCCCAGGACCATTAGCGAAAAGTATTCGGCAGGGCCGAACTTGAAGGCCAGCTCGACCATCGGCAACGCCAGCGCCGCCACGATAATGACGCCGATCGTGCCGGCGAAGAACGAGCCGAGTGCGGCTGTCGCGAGGGCGGCACCGGCGCGTCCGCGGCGCGCCATCTGATAGCCGTCGATACACGTGACGACCGACGACGACTCTCCTGGCAAATTGACCAAAATTGCCGTAGTTGACCCGCCATATTGGGCACCGTAATAGATTCCAGCCAGCATGATCAGCGCCGACGTCGGCGGCAATGCATAGGTGACCGGAAGCAACATTGCCAGCGTCGCCACGGGACCGATGCCGGGCAGCACGCCGATCAGCGTGCCGATCAACACGCCGATGAAGCAATAGAAAAGATTCTGCAGCGTCAGCGCGGTGGCGAACCCGAGCGCAAGATTGTCGAAGAGCTCCACGTCGTGTCCTTGTTCTTATTCGCGCATGAATGACGGCCACACCGGGATCGTCATGTTGAGACCGTATATGAACACCCCGTAAACGAGCAAGGCCATCCCCACCGACAGCAGCAGCACGTCGCGCAGCTTGAACTCGTGGCCGCCGAAGCTGGAGACGCAGATCAGCACGAACAGCGAAACGATGAGGCCAGCCGGCCGCAACAGCAGCCCGAACGCAACCACCGAGCCCAGGACCAGGCCGAGCGCCCTGAAGTTGAACGCATCGACCTTGCCGTCGGCGTGCTCTACCGCAAGACCTTCGATCGTGACGATGACTCCGAGCACAAACATGATGCCGCCGAGCATTGTCGGGAAGAACGCCGGCCCCATGCGCGCGGCCGTTCCCATGTCGTACTGCTGCGCCCACGCCACGAAGAACGCGCCGAACGCGACGAACATCAGGCCCGACCAGAAGTTTTTTTGATCACGAATTTTCAAGGCGTCTCCTGGTGAGCGATCTTCGCCGAAGGATTCTAGCCACAACTTTATTGCGGCCCGCTCAATTTTGTTGAGTGATTGCGCTTGTTGCCATGCAGCACAATCAAAGCATGACGACTTGGCGGACCGCCTTGCCCGCATGCAGTAAATCGAAGCCGCGATTAATGTCGTCGAGTGCCAGTGTGCCGGTCAACAGGCGATCAACCGGCAGGCGTCCTCCGCGAAACAGGTCCACGTAGCGCGGGATATCGCGCAGCGGCACACATGTGCCGACGTAACTCCCTTTAATGGTGCGCTCTTCGGCAACCAGATTGACGGCCGGCATCGCCCACGTCGCGTTTGGAGGCGGCAAGCCGGCGGTGACCGTCATGCCGCCGCGCCGCGTGACCCTGTAGGCGAGTTCGAAGGCGCGTGTGGAGCCGGCCATTTCGATTGCGGTGTCAACTCCGCCGTGCGTGGCATCGCGAATGGCTTCGATGACATCGGCCGCCGCAGCGTTGAAGGTCGCGGTTGCACCCAGCGTCTGCGCAAGCGCAAGCTTGTCGTCCGCCAGGTCGACTGCGATTACTTGCCGCGCGCCGGCCGCAGCGGCACCGAGCACCGATGCCAACCCAACGCCGCCCAGCCCAACGATCGCAACCGTTGTTCCAGCACGTACCTGCGCGGTATTAACCACCGCGCCCACCCCCGTCAGCACGGCGCAGCCGAACAGCGCTGCGTGTTCCAGCGGCAGCTCACGATCGACCTTGATGGCGGAGCGGCGTGACACGACGGCGTGCGTGGCAAACGCCGAGCAACCGAGGTGATGGTTGATTGTTTGTCCGTGGCGCATCAGTCGCCGCGTGCCGTTGAGCAAGGTGCCCGCGCCGTTGGCAGTCGCGCCAGGCTCGCACAACGCAGGACGTCCTTCAGCGCACGGTTGGCAGTGCCCGCAGCTCGGCACGAACACCAGCACGACGTGATCGCCGACGCTGAGGTCGTGCACACCGCCGCCGAGTTGCTCTACGACACCAGCGGCTTCGTGTCCGATCGCCATAGGCATCGGGCGCGGCCGATCGCCGTTGATCACCGATAGATCGGAATGGCACAGACCGGCCGCCTTGATGCGCACCAGAATCTCGCCGGTACCCGGCGGCGCGAGATCGAGGTCTTCTATCTTCAGCGGGCGAGAAGTCGCGTATGGGTGCGCTGCGCCCATCGCCTCCAGAACAGCAGCGCGGATTTTCATCGCGCGCTCGAAATGTGGCGGACGATTGCCTGCGTAACGTCCTTTGTCGTTGCCCTGCCGCCCAGGTCGCCCGTGCGCACGCCATCGCGCAGCGTGGCGTCGATCGCCGCACGCAGCTTCAGCGCGGCGTCTTGGCGGCCGACATGATCCAGCATCATCGCGGCGGCCAGCAGCAGCGCCAAAGGATTTGCGATTCCTTTGCCGGCAATGTCCGGCGCCGAGCCGTGCACAGCTTCGAAGATCGCAGCGTCGAGTCCGATGTTTGCGCCCGGCGCCATGCCGAGCCCGCCGACCAGGCCCGCGATTTCGTCGGACAAGATGTCGCCGAATAAATTGGTCGTCAGGATCATGTCAAATTGCCACGGCTTCAGCACAAGCTGCATTGCGCACGCGTCGACGATGCGGTCGTCGACTTCGACTTTGCCTTCGTACTTTTTAGCGACCTCTCGCGCGGTATCGAGAAATATTCCGGTCAGCGCCTTCAGTACGTTCGCTTTGTGCACGATCGTGATTTTCTTGCGGCCGTTTTTCAGCGCGTAGTCGAACGCAAACTCGGCAATCCGGCGCGAGCCCGCACGCGTATTCACCCCCGATGAAATCGCCACCGCATGCGGGTCGCCGTCAATCGGGATGAAGTGCTCGAAGCCAACGTACAAGCCTTCGAGATTCTCGCGCACCAGAACGATGTCGATGTCTTCGTAGCGCCCGCCGGTAATCAGCGTGCGCGCCGGCCGCAGATTCGCGTACAGCTTGAATTCCTCGCGCAAGCGTACGTTGACCGACCGGAACCCTCCACCGACCGGTGTCGCAAGCGGCCCCTTGAGTGCGAGCCGCGTGCGCCGGATGCTGTCGAGAAGAGCCGGCGGCAG
>DATLOA010000078.1:0-5249 GCA_035536515.1 Burkholderiaceae bacterium
AAGCGAATTTCCAATCACAAGTACACCGGTGCGTTGACTGCACCTTACAAGTTCGCCGATGCGTTTGCGGTGCTCGTGTGCTCAACTGCATCGCTTGCCGACTTGAACGCGCGTCTGGCTGCGAAAGGACAATGGCCGATCACGATCGAGCGCTTTCGGCCGAACATCGTGCTCGACGGGGTCGAAGCCTTCGACGAAGACTACGTCGAGTACATGACCATCGGCGAAGCGAAGTTGCAGATCGTCAAACCATGCGTGCGGTGTACGGTGCCAAATGTCGACCCAGCAACCGGTGAAACAGGTTTTGAACCGGGAGACACGCTGGCGCGCTATCGTAACGATGCTCGCGCCGGCGGAATAACGTTCGGCGTCAACGCGGTTGTCGAGTCAGGCGCCGGCACGCAATTGTCGGCTGGCGACGCGGTTGAGATCAGGTTGCGGTTCTAGTCGCCGACTTCGACAGACCGCGATAGGTCCATGCGCGCCACAGCGCTTCCAGTGGACCTTGCTTCATTTGCATCGGGCCCAGCCACAGCGAGCTGAGAATGATCTGGCCTACGACGATCAACATTGCCAGTGCTGCCGTCTGCCAGTAATTGAGGTGAGGCCCGAGCGCAAGTCCCCACCCCGACAGCAGCGCACCCATCGCGATGGATTGCAAAAGGTAGTTCGTCAGCGGCATGCGCCCTGCAGGTGCAAGCAAAGCAATCACGCGCGGCGGTGCATGGCGCAAGAATGCCGACGCATAAAAAAACGACAGCGCGATACTCAACAGCATCGGCACAGTCGCGCCTTGCGGTGTTGCTGCAAGTCCGTAGGCTTCGACATCCGATAGCAGCCAGTACCCGTATAGCAGCGCAGCAGGTAGCCCGATCAGCAAGCCCAACGCCGACGCGGTGCGCCACGCGCGCGCATCGCGCTGCTGCAGCCACTCGGCACGCTGCGCCAGCATGCCAGTCAACATCAGCGCGACGATTAGCGGAAAGCCGAAGAGGTTGCCTACGATCAGATCGCCAAACTCGCCAACACGCACCGGCAGTTGCTCGACGTAGCTGCCATGGCTGAACACCTCGAAGTTGCTCTTGACCTCGGCCACATACTGCTCCGGAAGTGTGACCGCCGGCCCGACCAAAACGAACACTCCCGCGGTGAACACTGCCATGCCGATCCACCAGTTGCGCGCGGCACGTGCGATAGCGGTAACGTCGCGGTCGACGTACAGCAGCAGAACGATTCCCGCCACCGCGTACATCTGCGTAATGTCACCGAAGTAAAAAAAGATTCCATGCAGCACGCCAAAGACGAACAAAAAGAGCATGCGCCGCCGATAAATCCGGCGCGGCTCGGCCGTCATCGTTTTGAGCTTTGCGTACAACAGCGAAAAGCCGGCACCGAAAAGCATCGCGAACAGCGGCATGAACTTGACGTTGACGAGTGCCGCCGTGGCGAACAGCGTCACGCGATCGAGAGTGCCGGCGTCCGGCGTCAGGTAGCCGATCGGATTCGCCGCGCCGTACAAAAACGACTGGATGTTAACCAGCAAAATGCCGAACAGTGCAAAGCCGCGCAACGCGTCGATGCGCTCGTCGCGCACCGTCGCTTGCACACTAGCCATCGGGCGATGTAGCGCCCATCTGCGCCATCTTGGCCTTCAGCCACCGCTCGACCGACGGAAACACGAACTTGCTGACGTCGCCGCCCATTAATGCAATCTCGCGCACGATGCTGCCGGAGATAAATTGATACTGATCCGACGGCGTGAGAAACATCGTCTCGACGTCGGGCAACAGATAGCGGTTCATGCCGGCCATCTGAAACTCGTATTCGAAGTCCGAAACGGCGCGCAGGCCGCGCACGACGACGCGCGCGTTCTGCTCGCGCACAAAATCCTTCAGCAGACCGCGAAAGCCACTGACTTCGACGTTCGGGTAATGCGACAGCACTTCGCGTGCAATGGCAATGCGTTCGTTCAGGTCAAAGAAAGGCTTTTTGGCACGACTGTCAGCCACACCCACCACGAGCTTTGTAAACAGCCCGGCGGCGCGCCGCACGAGATCTTCATGGCCGCGCGTCAGCGGATCGAACGTTCCCGGATATACCGCGATCACCATTAGGTCTCCCGCCAACTGCACCTTTATTCCAAGTTGGTCGCGGATTATGCAGAATCCCGAGTGAGCAGATAAAAGTGAACACGACCGGCGTGGCTTTCCCGGGCCATTTGCAACCTGTGTCGCTGCAATAGCGCTTCGTCGATTGCTGTTCCGCTTTCGACGTAGATCAGCCCGTTCGGTGCAATTAACCGAGCGGCGGTTGCCAGAGCTGGAGTCAGCAGACTCGAATTGAACGGCGGATCAACAAAGACGATTTCAAACGAAGCGTCAGACCATTGCGCGGCCGCTGAAAGCGCGTCTCCGGTAATGATGTCGATCTGATCCGCAGCGAGCTTGTGCTTCGTCTGCGCCAATTGGTCGGCCACCCGTCGGCTGTTTTCGACCAACGTCACGCGCAGCGCGCCGCGCGACGCCAGCTCGAAACCGAGGGCACCGGTTCCAGCGAATAGATCGAGCGCGCGTACCGCTTCCAGCGCAGGAATTAGGTGCTCAATCCAATTAAACAACGTTTCGCGCACGCGGTCGGGGGTCGGTCGTAAACCGTGGACATCGGCCACTGCCAGAGGAGTCCGTTTCCATGATCCGCCGATGATGCGGACTCGATTTGGAGTGCGCGCCGTCACGGTTGCCACACGACGCTTTGTTACACTGACTTTGAACGGTCGCCCCGATGTTTCTCGTGCCGCCTCTTCCTTTGACCGTCTTCTAACCATAGCTCGATGATAAGTCCCGGGTCTTCCGGAGGTTCGAAGAACGGCTGGCTGTCGCGACTCAAAACCGGCCTTACGAAGACACGCGTCAACATCGTCGGACTGTT
This sequence comes from Burkholderiaceae bacterium, assembly GCA_035536515.1. GTDB lineage: Bacteria > Pseudomonadota > Gammaproteobacteria > Burkholderiales > Burkholderiaceae_F > JACCZX01. Next base: position 2,929 of record DATLOA010000078.1, read on the forward strand.
TTCCGGCGGCGTCGTTGACGAAGCATTCCTGGAAGAGCTCGAGATCGCATTAATCGGCGCCGATGTCGGGGTGGCGACGGCCGCCTACTTGATCGAGGCGCTAAAGACGCGCATCAAGCTGCACGGCCTGCTGACGCGGGACGAAGTGCGGCGCGCGTTGAGCGACGAGATCACCTCGCTGCTCGAGCCCGCCGAAGGCCGCATCGATTTTCCGCAGCGCCCATTGGTGATCATGGTGGCCGGCGTCAACGGTGCGGGAAAGACGACTTCGATCGGCAAGCTCGCCAAATGGCTTGCGAGTCAACGCAAAACTGTGCTGCTCGCAGCGGGCGACACGTTTCGCGCGGCCGCACGCGAGCAACTCGCCATCTGGGGTGCGCGCAACGACGTTGAAGTAATTGCGCAAAGCGGCGGCGACCCGGCCGCGGTTGTGTTCGATGCGGTGTCAGCCGCCAGGGCACGCGGAGTCGATGTGCTGATCGCCGACACCGCTGGACGCCTGCCGACGCAGCAGCACTTGATGGAAGAATTGAAGCGGATCAAGCGCGCGCAGGACAAGGCGATGCCGGGCGCGCCGCACCAGATCCTCCTGATCATCGACGGCACCAACGGGCAAAACGCGCTGGCGCAAGTCCGGGCTTTCGACGATGCGGTCAAATTGACCGGGCTGATCATCACCAAGCTCGACGGAACCGCCAAGGGCGGAGTACTCGCTGCGATCGTCGAATCGAGGCGCGCGCGCCCGTTGCCGATTCTGTTCATCGGCGTCGGCGAGGCGATCGAAGATTTGCAGCCGTTCGTCGCACGCGACTTTGCAAATGCACTGGTAGGACCCTGATGCTGCTCGCCGCCGTCGACTTAGGCTCCAACAGTTTCCGGCTTGAGATTTGCAAGGTCGAAGGGGCGCACATTTCGCGCCACGGCTACTGGAAAGAAACGGTGCGGCTCGCTGCCGGGCTCGACGACAGCAACAAACTCAGCAAGAAGTCGATCGAGATCGCTGTTGAAACGCTGGCACGAATGAACGAGCGTCTGCGCGGAATGAAGAGCGAACACGTGCGCGCGGTCGGCACGCAATCGCTGCGGCAAGCGCGCAATCTGGATGAGTTTTTGCTGGAGGCGCAACACGCGCTTGGCTTTCCGATCGAAGTTATTTCAGGGCGGGAGGAAGCACGCCTCGTGTTCGAAGGCTGCATGCACACATTGCCGCCTTCGACTGCCCGTCGATTGGTGGTCGATATCGGTGGTGCCTCAACCGAAGTCATCGTCGGCAAACGGTTCGAGGCGGAAAGTGCCGAGTCGTTCAAAGTCGGCTGCGTTAACACGTCGCTGCGCTTTTTCAAAGACGGCCGTATCGATCGGTCGAGCTTCAAAAAAGCGCAGGTCGCTGCTGCGGCAGAGCTGGAAGAAGCGGTGTCGGTGTTCTCGCGTGGACACTGGGACGAAGCGTTTGGCTCGAGTGGCACGATTGGCGCGGTGTCCGACATCCTGCGAACGCAGGGCTGGACTGACGGCACGATAACGCCGCAGGGTTTGCTCACGCTGCGCTACGCGTTGCTTGAAGCGGGTGAGATCAAGCGTATTCGGCTGGCCGGCATGAAACCCGATCGGCAGGAAGTGCTGGCGGGCGGCGTCGCAGTGTTGTCCGCAGTCTTCGAGTCCCTCGCAGTTGAGGAAATGCGGCCCGCACGCGGAGCGTTGCGCGTCGGCGTGCTCTACGACCTGCTCGGTCGGCGCGAGCGCAAGGATTTGCGCGACTCGAGCGTGGTGCGGATGCAGGCACGCTTCGGCGTCGACCGTGCGCACGCGCAACGGGTCTGCGTCCTCGCAACGCAGTTTCATTCCGCGCTCACTACCTCGGCAAGCGACGAGATGGCGAACCGGCTGCGCTGGGCCGCATTGCTGCATGAAGTGGGTTTCGCAATTTCGCACAACGATTATCACAAGCACGCGGCGTATCTGATCCAGCACAGCGATATCGCCGGATTTTCGACGTCTGACCAGCAGAGGGTGGCAACGCTGGTGATGGCGCAGCGGGGCAACTTGCGAAAGGTGCACGCAGCGCTTCAGGATCACGAGAGCGCTGCAGCTATCCTGTCGTTGCGACTCGCGGTGATACTTGCGCACGCGCGACGCGCGGTCGAGCTACCTACCTGGTCGCTCAAATTCGGAAAGACGATCGAGCTGGTGCTGGCGAACGAATGGTTGTCGCGGCATCCGCTCACTCAATATCTGCTGGAAGAAGAAGCAGCGCATTGGGACAAAGTGGGCGTCGCATTTGCGCTTAGACCAGATCCGGGGTGATCACGGCCCGCAGTGTG
>DATLOA010000079.1:0-2471 GCA_035536515.1 Burkholderiaceae bacterium
TGCCTGCGCCTGCGGCTCCGGTGGCAGCGGAATGAATTCATCGTGATCGAGATCGGGCAGCTTCATTCGGCCGGCGCGCCAGTCGGCCTTGGCCTGCTCGATTCTTTCCTTTGACGACGAGACAAAGTTCCAATCGATGTAACGCTCGCCGAGCGGCTCACCGCCGAGGATCATCAAGGTCGCTGGCGTGCTGGCACGAACGATCGCGTCGCCGTGCGGCACAAAAATCAGCATCTGTCCACGGTTGAAAACACGCCCGTCGACGGAGACGCTGCCGGAAACGACAAACGCAGCGCGCTCAGCGTATTGGTCCGGCAGCGATAGCGTCGAATCTTGCTCAAGCTCCACGTGCGCATAGAACATCGGTGAATGCGTGACCGCACCCGCTCGCATTCCGTCGATCTCGCCAGCTACCAAGCGCATCCAGACGCCCTTTGCACTGTGAGTGGGTAACGCGCCACCGGAATAGTTCGCAAAGTGCGGCTCCGCCTCCTCGTGCTCGCGCGGCAGCGCGACCCACGCCTGGATACCGTGCATCAGTCCGCCCTCAGCGCGCGCCTTCTCAAAGCGTTCGGAGTGGGTGATTCCACGGCCGGCGACCATCCAATTGACTTCACCCGGACGGATCGCCTGCTCGGAGCCGACGCTGTCGCGATGCATGATCTCGCCTTCCAACAAGTACGTGACGGTAGACAACCCGATGTGGGGGTGTGGTCGGACATCGACTGTGCGCGGAATGCCGCGTGCAAATTCTGCAGGGCCAAAGTGATCAAAGAAAATAAACGGACCGATCATGTGACGCTTTGCAGACGGCAGCACGCGCCCCACTTCGAATCCACCGAGATTGCGGCGGCGTTGTTCGATGATTGACTGCAGCGTCATGATGGACCTCGTTTACTCTGCGGCATTGAATTTGCTTGTAGACACTATGCCTGATGCGCCGTTTTACGTCGTGCTCAATGCCGGCTCCGGCCATAGCGACACCGATACGACATCGCAGACGATCGCCAATGTTTTGAATGCGGCAGGCCGTGCGCACGAGATTTTCCGCGTCGAGGATCCCGAACGCTTGCGCGAGATTGCGAACGAAGCGGTCGCGAAGGCGCAGCGCAACGATGGGGTCGTCGTCGCCGCGGGCGGCGACGGTACGCTGAACGCCGTGGCGCAAGTCGCACTTGCCAGTCGTTGCCGCTTCGGCGTGATTCCGCAGGGCACGTTTAATTACTTTGGTCGCACGCACGGCATTTCCTCCGATGCAGCCGAAGCCGCGCGCGGGTTGCTGACTGCTCGCGTGCAACCGGTGCAAGTTGGAATGGTCAACGGTCAGGTCTTTCTGGTCAACGCTAGCCTGGGTTTGTATCCGCAATCGCTGGAAGATCGCGAGGAGCAAAAGCAACGCCACGGCCGCAGCCGCATGGTCGCCGCATGGGCCGGGCTGGTGACCATTTTTCGCGACTATCAACCGATGCTGCTCAAGCTGGAGCACGAAGGCCGCACGCACGAGCTGCGTACCTTGACCTTGTTCGTCGGTAACAATCGTCTCCAGCTTGAACAACTCGGGCTCGACGAATCGGAGGTGGTCGAAGATGGCAAGTTGGCTGCGATCGTCTTGCCTCCCGTCTCCACAGTGACGTTATTGGGACTGGCCGTACGTGGTGCCGTGGGCAAACTGGGAGATGCCCGTGGCGTTCGCCGCTTTACGTTTTCGAGCATCACCGTTAAGCCCTCGAGCCGTGCGGTGCGCCGGGTGAAGGTAGCGACCGACGGCGAGATCAAGTGGATGAGCGCACCGATCGAATTCAGCGTCGCACCCGAACCCTTGTTATTGCTCAAGCCGGTTGACGCGGTTCCTGAAGAGGCGTGATGACAATATTGCTGCAGATTTCAGATGCGCACTTCGGCACGGAGCAGCCGCCCGTGGTGGAGGCGCTCTTGCAGCTTGCACGCGCCGAGGTTCCCGATCTGGTCGTGATGTCCGGCGACATTACGCAGCGTGCGCGCCAGCATCAGTTCAGCGCCGCGCGAGCGTTCGTTGATCGATTGAAACCTGGCGCCCTGTTGGCGATTCCGGGCAATCACGACATTCCGCTGTTCAACCTTGCTTTGCGTGCCCTCGCGCCCTACGGAAACTACTCACGCGCATTCGGCAAGAATCTCGAGCCTGAGTTTGAGTCCGCGCATTTGCTGGTGATCGGTGTCAATACGACGCGGCCACACCGGCATAAAGATGGAGAGTTATCAGCGCAACAGATCGAGCGCGTAACTCTCCGTTTGCAGCGCGCAGGCGCATCGCAACTGCGCGTCGTGGTCGTGCACCAACCGGTACTCGCGATCCGCCCAAGCGACGAAGACAACCTGCTCGACGGTCATCGGCAAGCCGTGCCGGCGTGGTCCGCAGCGGGCGGCGACATCATCATGGGCGGGCATATTCATCTGCCCTATGTGCGCTCTCTCACCACGACGTTCGGCGC
>DATLOA010000080.1:0-2725 GCA_035536515.1 Burkholderiaceae bacterium
CGTTAATGCGTTCGACGTTGCGGTCGTATGTCTTAAGCAGGCGCTCGTTACGGCTGCCAAAAACCTTGGTCAAAATTCCGGAAATCATGGAGGTGATCTGGGGCTGGCGACCGCAGAAGCAAGCTTCGCCGCGAGTAGCAAAGACTGAAAATTATGTCATAGGGGGGTATGCCGCGGCTGCGATCGGTTGGCAGTCCGCGAGTGCAGCAGTTGGCTGCCGCGACCGCCTACGCGACGACGATCGAACAGACCCTAATTGCCGGCTGCAAGCGCCTTGATATCTACCCGCGGTGATCCCGCCGCGTGTTGCTGCAATGGACTTCCCTTCGCGAACAAAAACTTGGCGGGATTTTGCGCGACACCTTGATGGTGGACTTCGAAGTGTAGGTGTGAGCCCGTGGAGCGCCCAGTTGAGCCGACCTCGGCCAGCTTCTGTCCGCGCTTGACGAGGTCGCCCACCGAAACGTTCAACCGGCTTGCGTGCGCGTAGCGGCTCATCAGTGAATTGCCATGATCGACTTCCACGATATTGCCCCAGACGGGGTGATACTCGGCCATTACGACAACCCCGCCGGCGGCAGCGTGAATCGGCGTCCCCGTGGGAGCAGCGAAGTCGATGCCCGAGTGATGGGACATTTCGCCGGAAAACGGATCCGCGCGCCATCCGAATCCCGATCCTATGAACCCGTCCGAAATAGGCTTGGTATGCGGCAGCAACGCCTGCCGCACGTGCTGCGCCCGGAGCTCCGCCTCGATCACGCTCATGTAATCAGCGCGTTGCTCGACACTCGCCGAAAGCTGTGTCAACGCGACATCAAGTTCGCGCAATGTCATCGGGTCGTTGCTTTGGATCGCACCACCGCGGCCTGGCAACTGAGCAAACCGGAACTCTTCTGGCCGAATGCCGGCAGCCTTGCCCACGCGCTCACCGACCGCATCAAGCCGCAACAACTGCGCCTGCACCTCGCCGAGTTTGCGCGCCAGTGCCGATACGTTGTCGCGCACGAACTGATCGTTGCGCTCCATCTCGTCGCGGGTCACGAACGAAACGAGATCCGAAAGAATCGGAATACGAATAACGGAGGCCGCGCGCACTGTCAGGAACGAGAACGCGCCGGACAGCAGCAACACGCCCAGCGCAAGAGTGATCGAAGCGGCTAGTGCGTGACGGCGGGTGATACTGAGCGTCAAGGCGCGCGCCAATCGCTTGTCGACCACTATAATTTGCATCAACGCCCTCCGCGCTCCACCTACTGCCCGAAACAGCCTGCCAATGTCGAGCACCGCTCGCCTGGTCGCTTCTGCACTGCGCGATTCGCCGCAAGCGGCTTCATTGATCGCCCGTTGGGAAGCGACTCAACGAGCCGCACTCGCCATCGCCCCCGCATGTCGCCTGATGGCCGGTTTCAATTCGCTCGAATCCGGCGTGTGCGAACTGCGTGGCGACACCCTGTGGCTTAGCCTTCCCTCACCATCTCACTCGGCCAAATTGCGGCAAGCAATGCCGCGTTTGTTATCAGCGTTGGCGGCCGATGGGTTGAAAGTTAACGAGATCAGGACGCGAGTACAACCCGCCGTCACGTCCTACCCTGGAGACGGGAGGCTTGCACCCTCAAGTAACCCCAGTGCGGGTATGCGCTGGCCCCGTAGCGAGGCAAGCGCGGTAGCGGCGGTGGTGAAGCTTATGGACTCGATCGGGGAGTCGCCCCTCAAAGAGGCGGCCCGGAGGCTCGCGGCGACACTGCGAAAGCGGGCGGACCGCTTCTAGGCAGTTTCGGTCTGGAAGCGAAACGCCGTGGGCGCCTGTTCTTCGTCATCGAACGTCACCAGCTCAAACGAGGTCCGATCAGCCGTCAGCGCACGCAGCAGCTTGTTATTAATGGCGTGGCCAGACTTGTGCGCCACGTACGATCCGATCAACGGATAAGAAAGCACCGCCAAATCGCCGATCGCATCGAGCATCTTGTGCTTGGCAATCTCGTCCCCTGCGCGTAGTCCATCGGCGTTCAGCACGCGATACTCATCCATCACGATCGCATTTTCGAAGCTGCCGCCGATCGCGAGGCCCGCTTTGCGCAATGTCTCGACATCGTTGACAAAGCCGAACGTGCGCGCGCGAGACACTTCCTTTATGTATGAATCGCGCGCGAAATCGACCTCGACCATCTGCTCGGTGGCGTCAATCGCGGGATGCTTGAAGTCGATCGAGAACTTCAGCTTGAACCCGAAGTACGGCTCGAGCCGCGCCCACGCGTCACCTTCACGAAATTCGACCGTCCTTAGCACGCGAGCGAATTTCTTCGGCGCGTTCAGTTCGCTGATGCCTGCGGCCTGAATCAAAAATACGAAGCTCGCCGCGCTGCCGTCCATGATCGGAATCTCGGGCGCATCCACATCGACGTAGCAGTTGTCGATGCCGAGTCCGGCGAGCGCGCTCATCAAATGCTCGATCGTCGCAACTCTCACGGCGCCGCGCCCGATCGTCGTCGCCATCCTAGTGTCGACCACGTTTTCCGGCATCAGCGCAATGTCGACCGGCGGATCAACGTCGATCCGCCGGAACACGACGCCGGTGTCCGCCGCTGCAGGACGCAGGGCAAGCTTGACCTTGGTGCCACTGTGCAAGCCAATGCCGACTGCGCGGGCGATCTGCTTCAAAGTGCGCTGTTTGACCATGGCGTGAGTTTACTGATCGCTCAATCGGCCTGCTTGCGGAGAAATGCGG
>DATLOA010000081.1:0-3564 GCA_035536515.1 Burkholderiaceae bacterium
CACATTGACCGCATTCAGGTCATTGCGGCGTCCGCCTGCTCCATCGCGTCAAGCAACACTTCCAGCGGCTGCGCGCCAGAGACCGCGAGGCGCTGATTAAAAACAAAAAACGGAACGCCCGTGACGCCGAGCGCGCGCGATCGCCTCTCTTCGGCTTCGATGGCCGTGCGTCCTGCGTCCGCAGCGAGCCAGGCGCGCGCGGTGTCCGCGTCGTAGCCTGCATCGCCTGCCAGCCCCGCAAGCGCATCGATGTCGCCGATGTCGATGCCGTCGACGAAATACGCGCGGAACAAGCGCTCGACGAGCGCATCGGCCAAGCCTGGATTGACGTCCTGAGCCCATGCGGTTAGTTGATGCGCTTCGAGTGTGTTCGGCTGGCGGACGATGCTGTCGAAGTCAAAGGCGATGCCAACTTCATCGCCGGCCGCTTTGACGCGCGCATAAATTTGCTTGGCACGCTCGGGACCGCCGAACTTTCGTTCGAGGTAGCTGCGGCGATCGACTCCGCCAGCGGGGATGTCCGGGTTCAACTGGAACGCCTGCCAGCGCACACGAACGTCGCGCGTGTATTGCGCCAGCGCCGCTTCAAGCTTGCGCTTGCCGATATAACACCAGGGACACACGACATCGGACACGATATCGATCGAAAGCGGCGGCGTCTTTAACATGGCGGTTTGAACTGATTTTGGCACGCACGCCGCACAATAGGACCGTTAATGGAGTTCAAGGAGTATTACAAAACCCTCGGAGTTGAGCAGACCGCCAGCGCCGACGAGATTAAGACGGCATACCGCAAGCTTGCACGCAAATTTCATCCCGACGTCAGCAAGCAAGCTGACGCCTCCGCGCGCATGGCGGAGGTCAATGAGGCGTACGCGGTGCTGTCGGATCCGCAAAAGCGCGCCGCATTTGACAAGCTGTCGCAGCGTCGCGCTGCTGGCCGCGACTTTCAGCCGCCGCCGGGATGGGACCAGGGATTTGAGTTCTCGGATGCGAGCTCCTCCGGCGGTGATGGCGATTTCAGCGAATTTTTTAACACGCTGTTCAGCCGCGCGGCGCGGTCACGCCGCGGCGGCGGAGCGCCGGCCCAAATGCGTGGCCGCGATCACCACGCCCGAATCTCGATCGACCTGGCTGACGCGTATCACGGCACTTCCCGCCCGCTGGCATTGCGCGAACCGCGTCTTGATGACAACGGGAATGTCGTCAACGCTGAACGCATGCTCGACGTGCAGATCCCAAAAGGCGTCAAGCAGGGTCAGAGCATTCGCTTGCGCGGCCAGGGCGGCCCCGGGGTGAATGGCGGCGCGGCGGGAGATCTGTATCTGGATATCGAGTTCGAGCCGGATGCGCGTTACCGCATTGAAGGCCGCGACGTTACGCAAACCGTGCCGGTCGCGCCGTGGGAGGCCGCACTCGGGGCGAGCATCGAAGTGCCGACGCCGTCGGGCCGCGTCCAAGTCAACGTGCCGGCAAGCTCGAACAACGGCCGCAAGCTGCGACTCAAAGGACGGGGGATTCCGGGGGCCGGCGACCTAGAGGCCGGTGATCTCTATCTGGAACTCGAGCTCGCATTGCCTCCGGCGAGCACCGAAAAAGCACGCGAGCTGTATCAGACGATGGCGCGCGAGATGTCGTCGTTCAATCCACGCGAGCAGATGAGAGCAAAATGACACAACAAAAGTTGAATGCAGTGCTGATTGACGAACACACGCTGGACCTGCATGAACTCGCTTCCGCATGCGCGGTGCCGGCCGCCTGGGTGGTCGAGCGCGTCGAAGCGGGACTGCTGACGTGCTGCTCCTCAGAAGGAGAGATGCGATTTGCCAGCATGCATCTCGTACGCGCGCGCCGCATGATCACGACCGAGCGCAGTTTCGACGCCAACGGGGAGCTCGCAGCGCTGGTCGCAGACCTGCTCGAAGAAGTCGAGCACCTGCGCCGGCGGGTGCCGCGCGACACCGGAGAACCGCGCCGCTAACATCCAGCAGGACGCGTCATGAAACCCGAAACCAAGTCCGTCACCATTCGTGAAGTCGGCCTGCGCGACGGGCTTCAAAGCATTGCGCGTGTGCTGCCGACTGCGCAAAAGATCGAGTGGATTCGCGATGCGTATGCGGCCGGGCAGCGCGAGATCGAGGTCGGATCTTTTGTGCCAGCGCGGTTGTTGCCGCAGCTCGCCGACACGGAGCAGCTGGTGGCGTTCGGCAAAACGCTGCCGGGATTGTGTGTGTCGGTGCTGGTGCCGAATCTGAAGGGTGCCGAGCGCGCGCTCGAGTGCGGCGCCGACGCGATGCTGTTGCCGCTGTCGGCGAGCCACGCGCACAGCCTTGCGAATCTGCGCAAGACACCTGACGACGTGGTCGCGGAGATCGTGCGCATATGCGACCTGCGCAATGCGAAACGATCGAGCTGCCTGATCGAGGTCGGCATAAGCACCGCGTTTGGCTGCACATTGCAAGGCGAGGTCGCGCCGGCTGAAGTATTGCGTTTGCTGCGCATGGTGCTCGATGCCGGCGTCGATTGCGTCGGGCTGGCCGACACCGTCGGATATGCCGACCCCTCGATGGTGCGCAATTTGTTTGAGCAGGCGCTTTCGCTTGCCGGCGACCGCCTTAACTGCGGCCACTTTCACGACACGCGCGGACTTGGTCTGGCGAACGTTTATGCAGCATGGACAGTGGGCATTACGCGCTTCGATGCGTGCCTCGCTGGGATCGGCGGCTGCCCGCATGCTCCTGGAGCGAGTGGCAATGTATCGACCGAAGACGCGGTGTACATGTTCGCCAGCATGGGCGTGTTGACGGGACAGGATTTCGAACGGCTGCTTGCGCTGCGCGCAAAGGTTGCGCACTGGCTTGAAGGCGAAACGCTGCATGGCTCGCTGTGGCGCGCCGGGCTGCCGAAGACAATGCTCGCTGCATGAACGATGATCAAACTCCGCAACCGCTAAGCGGCCTGCGCGTGGTCGAGTTCACGCACATGGTGATGGGGCCGACTTGCGGCATGGTGTTGGCCGACATGGGTGCCGAAGTGATCAAGGTCGAGCCGATCGACGGCGACCGCACGCGTTTTCTGCTCGGTGCGGGGGCGGGATTCTTTCCGATGTTCAATCGCAACAAGAAAAGCATCGCGATCGACCTGCGCAACGAAGCGGGAGCGCAGACGGCGCGCGAGCTCGCGGCGAGCGCCGACGTCGTGCTTGAGAACTTCAAACCGAACACGATGCACAAATACGGGCTCGATTACGCGGCACTGTCGAAGACCAATCCGCGCTTGATCTATGTCGGTCACAAAGGATTCTTACCCGGTCCGTACGAGCATCGAACCGCGCTCGACGAGGTCGTGCAGATGATGGGCGGCCTCGCGTACATGACCGGCCGACCCGGTGATCCGCTGCGCGCAGGAACCAGCGTCAACGACATCATGGGCGGCATGTTCGGCGCGATCGGCACGCTCGGCGCATTGATCCAGCGCGGCATTACCGGCGGCGGCATGGAAGTGCAGTCGGCGCTGTTCGAGAACAACGTGTTCCTGATGGGTCAGCACATGCTGCAGTATGCG
>DATLOA010000082.1:0-4166 GCA_035536515.1 Burkholderiaceae bacterium
TGTGCAAATGGTTTCGACAACCGAGGTGGAACAGAACCTGCGCGCCGCCGCCGCGCTGATCGCTCAAGCCGCCGACGGCGGCGCACAAGTGGTCGCACTGCCTGAATACTTTTGCCTGATGGGTCAGCGCGATACCGATAAAGTCGCACTGCGCGAAAGCGACGGCCACGGACCGATCCAGGATTTTCTTGCCAACCAGGCGCGCCAACACCGCGTGTGCCTGGTCGGGGGAACACTGCCGCTGGTCGCGCCCGAGAACGATCGCGTTCTGAACAGTCTGCTGGTGTACGGTCCCACGGGTGAGCGCGTCGCGCGCTACGACAAGATCCACTTGTTTCGCTTCAACCGGGGCAAGGAAAACTACGACGAAACGTTGACGATCGCGCCGGGCAGCGAGGTGGCAAGCTTCAAGCTGGCGACAGAGGAAGGCATCCGGCTGCGCGTCGGACTTTCGATCTGCTATGACCTGCGCTTCCCGGAGCTTTACCGCGCGCTGCCTCAGCCCGATCTAATTCTCGTTCCGGCGGCGTTTACCGCGACGACCGGCCGTGCGCACTGGGAAGTATTGTTGCGCGCGCGAGCGATCGAAAATCTCGCATACGTACTGGCGCCCGCACAGGGCGGACGGCATCAAAACGGTCGCTCCACATACGGCCACACGATGCTGATCGATCCATGGGGCTCGGTAATTGCGCAGCGCGCCGAAGGCGAAGGGGTTGTGTTCGGCGATATTGACCCACAATTGATCGCCGATTCACGGGCTTCTCTGCCTGCTCTAGAGCACAGGGTGTTGAGCTGACGCCCGTACAATTCGTGATACCAGCCGCAATACTGCTGCACCACCGTGCCCCGTTCAATGAAACCCTCCGATCCCGCCCTCGCCCGTCTCGCCACCGCCAAGCAGTTGCTGCTCGACCCTTTTGGGTTGGACGAAGCGCAGCTGCAGCGCGTGCTGGCGACGATTTTCGAGCACCGCACCGACTACGCTGACCTGTATTTTCAGTATTCGCGCAGCGAAACGTTTTCGCTTGAGGAAGGGATCGTCAAGAGCGGCAGCTTCGATATCGACCAGGGAGTCGGCGTGCGCGCAATCGTCGGCGATAAAACCGCGTTTGCCTATTCGGACGACATCTCGCTCGACTCGCTGATCGAAGCTGCGATTTCGGCGCGCTCGATCGCGCGCCACGGGGCCGGTAAGGTGAAGGTCGCGGCGAAGGTCGGCGTGCGCTCGCAGTCGGCGCGCTACGCCGACGGCGACCCGGTCGCATCGCTAAGCGCAGCAGCGAAAGTGAAAATGCTCGAGAAAGTCGAGCAATTGGCACGCGCACGCGATCCGCGTGTCAAGCAGGTGATGGCCAGCGTCGGTGCCGATTACGACGTGGTCCTGGTGGCGCGTAGCGACGGCGTAATGGCGGCCGACGTGCGGCCGCTGGTGCGCGTGTCTGTCAATGTAATCGTCGAGCATGACGGCAAGCGCGAGCAGGGGCATTACGGTGGCGGCGGACGGCACGATCTCTCTTATTTCACCGAACAGCGCCTGGCGGATTATGCGAATCAAGCGGTCGATCAGGCTCTGATCAATCTGGTTGCTGATCCGGCGCCGGCCGGCATCATGCCGGTGGTCCTCGGCCCCGGCTGGCCGGGCATTCTGTTACACGAGGCCGTCGGACATGGCCTGGAAGGCGACTTCAATCGCAAAGGCTCGAGCGCATTCGCTGGCAAGGTCGGGCAGCGCGTTGCGTCCAAGGGCGTAACGGTGATTGATGACGGCACGATCGCAAATCGTCGCGGCTCATTGAGCGTGGATGATGAGGGAAATCCGACGCAGCGCACCGTAATGATTGAGGACGGAATCCTGCGTGGTTACATCCAGGACTCGCTTAACGCACGGTTGATGAACGTGCCGCCGACCGGCAATGGCCGGCGCGAATCGTTTGCGCATCTGCCGATGCCACGCATGACCAACACCTACATGCTAGCGGGCGACAAAGATCCGGATGAGATCGTGCGCTCGGTCAACAAAGGTATTTACGCCACCAACTTCGGCGGCGGTCAGGTCGACATCACCAACGGCAAGTTTGTGTTCAGCATGGCCGAGGCGTACATGATTGAAAACGGCAAAGTGACACGACCCATCAAGGGCGCAACGCTGATCGGCAACGGACCCGATGCGCTGACGCAGGTCACGATGATCGGCAACGACATGAGTCTCGATCCGGGAATCGGTACCTGTGGCAAAGATGGGCAGAGTGTGCCCGTCGGTGTCGGGCAACCTACGTTGCGCATCGAAGGGCTGACGATCGGCGGCACCGCATAAACAGTGCGTGCGGCGCGGTGCGTCTCCGAATTAACTCACTGCTTCGGGCAATTGCACACATCGGTGCCGTTGTCGAAGACCACACGCCACACACCGGGCGCTTCCAGCCGCCACGTCGAGTGGAACCTGGCGAACACGACTCCGTCAGGATTAGTCACCGGGCCCATCGAATAAGCGAGCGTGCCTGACGGCAACACCTCCACCAGATCGGGCTTCCACGAAAACGGCGCGCGTGGCGCGTCGTAGAACTTCTTCCAGTCTGCCGCGACCGCCGCTTTGCCGCGGACCGGCTTGCCGCCATTTATGAACACGGCCTCTTCAGAAATGAAGCTTGAAAACGCTGCGTGGTCCCGATCGGCCATCGTCTTTGCGAACGCCACCTCCGCCGCAGTAACTTGCGCCTTCAGTTCCCCGGCATCGGTTTGGCGCGGGCCAATCGCACACGCGCTAAGAAGGCTTGAAGAAACGCAAAGCAATAACAGGCAGCGACTCATTCTTAACCTCGATGGACGGCCGAATCGGCCGATCGACAACTCCAAGTTTCCATTCACTTTGCCCCAACCGGCTGGCCCTCGCAGATAATCAACGGATCAACGGCGCGCCCAGACTAAAACCGCTTTGCATCTGTCGTCAACGTCGCCTGCATGAAACTCCTGCCTCCGATCGTTTGGCTCGTGCGCTTGCTGGTCGGCGCCTATCCGCGCTGGGTCGGCTCCGCGCCGACCGCTACGCAGCGCGTTTACTTCGCCAACCACACCAGTCACATGGACACCATCGTGCTGTGGGCCGCCCTGCCCGGCGCTCTGCGGGCGAATACGCGGCCTGTCGCGGCGCGGGACTACTGGGACAAGCCCGGCATTCGCCGAACGATCGCGAAGGAAGAGTTGAACGTCGTGATGATCGATCGCAGCCGCGCCGACCCAGAGGCCGACCCCCTGGACCCTCTGCGCGACGCGCTCGAGCACGGTTTCTCGCTGATCATCTTTCCTGAGGGCACGCGCTCAGCGAAGCCGTTGCCCGGCGAGTTCAAGTCCGGCCTGTATCACCTCGCCACCGCATTTCCTGCGGTCGAGCTGATCCCCGTGTACATCGAAAACCTGCATCGAAGCATGCCGAAGGGCGCGCTTTTGCCGGTGCCGATCATCTGCACTGTGCGCTTTGGCAGTGCGCTAAAGCTGCACGTCGGTGAAGACAAAGATGAGTTCTTGCATCGTGCACGCACTGCGGTCGCGCAGTTGGCGGACTAGAGAAGATGCGTTCACGCTCACTTCGTTCGCTGGGCCCCAAGTGGGCGCGTCAGCACCTTGGGGCGGCCCGGCAGTTCTGACATGAATCTGACACTCAACGAAACCTTCCTCGCCGTCTTTTGCGCGCTCGCCATTTTGTCGCTGGTTTCGACCGGTACTGGTCAATGGATTGCATCGCGAACCATGGATACGGTGCGTCTCACGCGACTCGCGGTCGTCAATTCGCGCGTGAGGTCATCGTGGTCGGTGCTTGCGCTATTTACCGTAGCTTTTGTGATCGGCCCAAACGCGTTGCTGGTCGTGTTCGCGCTCGCATCGTTCTTTGCGATGCGCGAGTTCGTGTCGTTGACTCCAATTAAGCCGTCTGATCACTGGGCGCTAGTGGTCGCGTTTTATCTGGTAATTCCGGCGCAATACATTTTGCTCGGATTCGGTCGTGCCAATCTGTTCGCGGTGTTCATTCCCGTTTACGTCTTTTTGCTGATGCCTGTGGTGATGGCGATTAAGCAGGACACTGAGCTGTATCTGCAGCGCGTCGCAAAGGTGCAGTGGGGACTGATGATCAGCGTCTACTGCGTCAGCCATGCACCAGCGATCGCTAC
>DATLOA010000083.1:0-2712 GCA_035536515.1 Burkholderiaceae bacterium
AAGTTCGACCTCGTCGCCAACGTGGCTGCGCGAATGAATTGTCGCTACCTCGAGCCCAAGCACAAACTGCGTCGGTTCCTCGGCGCGCATCACCAGCCCGCGCCACAGTTGCTCGCGCGTCAGCGTGTCAAGCAATGGCATTAACGGGTCGTTGATCTGGATCAGGTGTTCGAACCGCACGCGTCAATTCTGCCCTAGAGCAGAGCGCTCTTAACCCCTTTCGCGCCCGGCGGTCGTTTCAACGTCTCCATTTATGACTTTGGAGAATTTTATGTTGATCAGAACGCTGGCCGTGGCGGCGTCCGTCCTTGCCTTGACCGCGTGCGCTACACCCGCCGCCGCGATTGGCTCGATGACCGATGTCAATGTAGTCGATCGCAACACCGGCGAGACGCTGCCGATGTACTGGCACGACGGCCGTTGGTGGGTTCCGGGCAGGCCGGGCAATCGCTATGCGGTGTCGCTGACGAATCGCAGCGGCGGCCGCACATTGAATGTGATCTCGGTCGATGGGGTCAACGTCGTTTCCGGCGAAACCGCTGCGCACGACCAAACCGGCTACGTGCTGACCCACGGGCAGTTCGCGCAGATCACCGGCTGGCGCAAGAATCTGGCGCGCGTTGCAGCGTTCGAATTCACCGCGCTTCCGAATTCTTATGCGGCGCGCACCGGCCGGCCGGATAACGTCGGCGTGATCGGCGTTGCGGTGTTCCGCGAGCGGGTGCGTTACGTGCCGCCGCCTGCACCTGCGTCACCGCCGCTGTCGCGCTCGAAGCTGGAAGCCCCGCAGGACGCAGCGCGCGAAGGCGCTGCAGCGCGCGGGCAAGCGAGCCCGTCCGCTTCCGGCGACGCGTATGCAGAGAGCGAACGGTCGGAGCGTCGCGATCAGCAAGCCAATCAACGCCTGGGCACCGGGCACGGCCGGAGCGAATACGCGCCAACGCAACAGGTGGCATTCGAGCGCGCGCAGTCGACGCCCGATGAGCTGATCACGATTCACTACGACAGCCGCGAGAACTTAATCGCCATGGGTGCAATTCCGCGGCCCTTGGCGCGCCCGCATCGTGCACCGGAGCCGTTTCCCGCGCCGGTCGGCTTCGTTCCGGATCCCCCGCGACGCTGGTAACGATGCGGTTCATTGCGTGGATGTAAGGAGGCACAATGCCGCGCGATGGACAGCGACGAGGATCTGCTGGCGTCTTACGCCGCGGGCGATGCGCGCGCTTTTGCCGATTTGTACGAGCGGCACGAGCGCGCCATTTACCGCTTCTTTCTGCGGCAGGGCGCGGCGGCCTCGGTGGCGGATGATCTGTTGCAGGAAACTTGGATGGCCGTAGTGCGAAATGCCGCGAGCTTCGAACCGCGCGCCAAGTTCACTACGTGGCTGTATACGGTGGCGCGCAGCAAGATGATCGATCATTGGCGCGCGCGCGATGATGCGGTGTCGCTGGCGTATTTTGCAGGCGACGCTGCTAACGATGCTGACGAAGCCGTGCTCGATGTTGCGGCCAGCGACGCGCTCCGGCCCGATCGTCAGGTGATGGCGCGAGCCGAAGCGCGCGCGTTTTTAGAGGCGGTTGAAGCGCTGCCGCCGCTGCAGCGGGAGGCGTTTCTGCTGCAAGCCGAAGGTGGTTTGTCGCTTGAAGAAATCGCCGTCGCCACCGGCGCGACGCATGAGACGGTGAAGAGCCGACTGCGCTACGCGATGAGCAAGCTGCGCTCGGCGATGGAGGCATGGCAGTGAGATGACAGACGAGGACCGCGACAGTAGCGGCAAAATGATCGACCGTTATCGGCAGGCGAGTGCTGAACTGGACGAGCGCCCGTCGGCGTCATTGCGTGCGTCGATTGTTGCTGCAGCGGCGCGCGAAGTCGGGGCGCGGCCGCTTAGTTTCGATGCACCGCGGCGCATTCGGCCGCGCTGGCCGTTGGCTGCGGCGGCTGCCGTGATGCTGTCGACGCTCACGGTGATGATGGCGATTCGCACTAATGAGGAGATGCCGCAGTTCAACGCACCGACCGAGGTCGCTCGTAGCCCCGCCGATAGCGCCGCGGCCAGCGCGCCGGCGGCTCCAATAACCGAACCGCGCGAAGCGATCAATCAACAGGCACCCGAGCGCCAGCGTGCGCCGGCGCAGGAACGCTCAGGGGCGCGCTTGAAAAAAGAATCGAGCTCGGTGGCGCAATCGCCGCGCGAAGTCGATCGTCCCGCACTGACTGAGGTGCCGGTCTCTAAGGGCCTCAAAAGAGATTTGGATTCTGTCGATCAGGCGGCGCGCTCGGTAA
Source organism: Burkholderiaceae bacterium (assembly GCA_035536515.1). Classification (GTDB taxonomy): domain Bacteria; phylum Pseudomonadota; class Gammaproteobacteria; order Burkholderiales; family Burkholderiaceae_F; genus JACCZX01. The sequence goes on from DATLOA010000083.1 coordinate 2,287, forward strand.
GCCCGCCCGTGCCGACCGAGGCGCCTGCCACTGCTCGCGTTGATCGGACGAAGAGCAGCGACACGAGTGCCGAGTTGGAGAAGTCCCAGCGCACGCTGCGGTCAGTTGCGGCCCCCGCGCCGCCCGCTTCAGAGCCGTCAGCTCGTGCGAAGTTGCGCGCGGAGCAGTCGGCAGCAGGGGCTACCGCGCAATCTCCAACGAACGAGCAAGCCCGCAGCGATAGCCGGCGTGACGCGGCCAAGCCTGCTGCGCCGGCCCCATTGCCAGCCGCGCAAGAAGAGCGCAAGCAAACCGACGAGTCGGCCGCGGCATGGCTCGAACGCATCATCAGATTGCGGCGTGAAGGTCGGCACGATGAAGCGGAAGCGGAACTGAAGCGCTTTCGCGAGCGCTATCCGCAAGTGCAACCGCCATCGGAAGCGTTGC
>DATLOA010000084.1:0-2393 GCA_035536515.1 Burkholderiaceae bacterium
GCTGATGGTGGCGTTCGCTGTTTGCCTTGGCCTGGCCAATCATGAAGGCGGCGTCCTCGGCATTGGCGCGCAGCTGGACCGGCCGAACCATCATTTCGCGTGACAACGTCGGCAGAAAATCGACGGGCACTTCACGCGGTCTGAACATTGCCTTGATCGCGCGCTTGAGCATCACGCGCGCAGAAAGGGCGGTGACGGTGTAGCGCATGAAGTCGCCAAGCACCGGCAGCGCGACGGGGGCGGTAAGTAGTGCATCGATGCGCAGGCTCGGGTAGTAATAGCCGCCAAGCAGCACAAGTTTGCGAACATCAGCCGGATAATCGAGCCCCATCGCCAAAGCGACCATCGTTCCCATCGAATGCCCGACGACGACCGGACGCTCTACACCGAGCTTTTCAAGAGCCGCGTGCAGGAGCTTGGCTTGAGCCGTAGGCGTCCAGAGGCGATCGCGTGGACGCGTGCTGTGGCCAAAGCCGGGCCGGTCGAAGGCAATGACACGATGGTTTCGAGCGAGCCGTTCGACCAATCCACTCGCGTGAAAGTCTCGATGCCAAACCATATTGCCGTGGATCAGCACCACGGGCGGCCCGGTGCCACGCTCTACGCAGTGGAGGCGTACGCCATCGATGTCTAACAGCTGCCCCTCGGCAGGATTCTCCCGTTCGGCCCGGCGCGCGCGCCGGCGGACCCAACTTGCCGTGATCGCGGCAAGGGCGACCGCACCACCAACCAAGGCGGCCGTTGAGCGATCCGATTTATGTTGGTGAAAAAGCTTCATGATTCCTTCAGTGATGACGGCAGCACGCTGTCGCCACTATGGGCAAGCGAGGGGCCCAGATAGCAGCCGCACGGCGGCTTATTGCACCAGGTTGGCATTGCGAAGACGAATTGGTTGAATCGACGCGCAACAACTTCTTGCCCTGAAGATGAACGCGCTTGAGCGCGAGCGTCGCTAAGCCTCAGATGCACTGTCAGTGCTAGTAGCTCACCGCGCGCTTTACCGTGCGATCTACTGTGAATGGTGCGGGTGCAGCCGGCGGCGGAGCAGCAGGCGCGGAATAAGCCCGCGGTTCCGCCACCGGCACGAAGACGCGGCCTTTTTGTGCTCTGATGAAACTGTGGTCCATGACATTCGAGCTGGCTCGGGTGTCGACCAAAGCCATCTTTTCCGTGCGCTGACAGGGCATATCCGAATAGGTCACGTTCTTTTCGGCGTCGACGCACTTCAAAACTTGTGCTCCAGCGGTAGGCACTAGGAGAACGACGCAGAATCCGAAGGGCAAAGCAAAGTTGTATTTCATCAGGCTCTCATCCGCAGCAAGCTAGTACGCAGTAACTCTACTCCCGTGTCACGGCACGGCCTTTAAACCGTTGCGCGCAGCCGCCTATACAGAAACGCGACCGCCGAGTCCGAGATAGCTTTCCACGACCCGCGCATCGGTCGCAAGTTCACGTGCGGGACCTTCTAGCGTGATCTCACCGGTTTCGAGTACATACGCATAGTCAGCGGTCTGCAGCGCAGCGCGCGCGTTCTGCTCGACCAAAAGGATCGACACACCGCGCCGCTTCAACTCGACGATGATGTGAAAAATCTCGCGCACGATCAGCGGCGCGAGTCCAAGCGAAGGTTCGTCGAGCATTAACAGCTTCGGCTTCGCCATCAGCGCGCGTCCGACCGCGAGCATCTGCCGCTCTCCGCCTGACAGCGTGCCGGCCAGCTGCGTTCGCCGGTCACGCAAGCGCGGGAACAGCGTGAACACTTCTTCGATCGTTTGCTGATGATCGCGCTGGCCGGAACGGTAGCGCTGAAACGCGCCGAGCAGCAGGTTGTCTGCAATGCTCATCTCTGCGAATAACTCGCGCCGCTCCGGGACCAGCGTCATCCCAGCAGCGACCATCTGCTCGATGGAGACTTCGGCCGCGCTGACCGCTTGGCCGCCGAAGCGAATCGATCCTCGCGCGCTACCGTTGGTGGGCAGCGCGCCGATGAGCGAGCTAAGCAGCGTGGTCTTGCCTGCGCCGTTCGGTCCGATCACGGTGACGATCTGACCCTGGCCGACAGCCAATCGTGCGCCGACGACTGCAGCGACTTTGCCATATGCGACCGACAAGTTTGTGACTTCAAGGACAGGCGCTGCGCTCATTGATGCACCCTTGGCGCTGCGCGCCGTCCCGCCACGCGGCTCACTTGCAAATGCGGAGCTTCCTTGAGAGCGGCCCGGCGGAAGCTCATGCGGCGTCCTTTTCGTCAACGCCGCTGAGGTCTCTATCGAGCAGATGGTCGCTGGTGGAATGACGCTGGTCCCGGAGCGGCGCGAGTTATTCGCAGAGATGAGCATTGCAGACAACCTGCTGCTCGGCGCGTTTCAGCGCTACCGTTCCGGCCAGCGCGA
>DATLOA010000085.1:0-2692 GCA_035536515.1 Burkholderiaceae bacterium
GTCGATCTGGATCTGCTGCTGCTCGGCGACATGATCATCCAGAGCACGCCGCTGACGCTACCCCATCCGCGGCTGCACCAGCGGGCATTCGTGCTTAAGCCTTTGCTCGATCTCGCGCCGGAAATTCGTATCCCTGGACAGGGATCGGCATGCGATTTCATGAAGTCGGTGTCCGATCAACGCATCGAGTTGCTAGAAGAGTCAGCCGAGCAATAGCGTGACTCTGGCCGGCAGGTATCGCTATGTGGTGATCGAAGGGCCAATTGGCGCAGGCAAGACCTCGCTTGCAACCAAGCTTGCGCAACATTACTCAGCGCATACGCTGCTAGAGCAACCCGACTCGAACCCGTTTCTAGAGCGCTTTTATCGCGACCAGGCACGTTACGCGCTGCCGACGCAGCTGTTCTTTCTGTTTCAACGCGTGCAGCAGCTTCGCGAGATCGCACAACTAGATTTGTTCCGGACCTCGGTCGTGGCCGACTTCCTGCTGGAAAAAGATCCGCTGTTTGCGCGACTGACGCTGGCCGACGATGAGCTGAAACTGTATGAGCAGATTTTCGCGCAGCTCAAGCCGCAGGCGCCGCTGCCCGATCTGGTGATCTACTTACAGGCTCCGCCCGATACGCTGGTGGAGCGCGTACTACGGCGCGGCAACCCGGTCGAATCGGGTATTTCAGAAACCTATCTGCGCGCATTGTCAGACAGCTACACGCGTTTTTTTCATCAATACGATGATGCGCCGGTGTTGATCGTCAACACCGAGCACCTGAATCCGATCGAGCGCGGCGAAGATTTCGAGCTGCTGCTATCCCGCGTCGACAAGATGCGAGGCCGGCGAGAGTATTTCAACCTGGCGGCATGAGCGTTCACCGGCAAGAACCGTCAACATCGAAGCCGGTCACCTTGCTGCAGCTGGCTGATATGCGCGCCCGCGGCGAGCCGATCGCGATGCTCACGTGCTATGACGCCAGCTTCGCTCGGCTGCTTGACAGTTGCGGCGTCGACTGTGTATTGGTCGGCGACTCGCTCGGCATGGTCGTTCAAGGGCATGACTCAACGCTGCCGGTGACGGTCGAACACATCGAGTATCACGTGTGTGCCGTCGCGCGCGGCACGCAGCGCGCGTGGTTAATCGCTGACATGCCGTTCGGTAGTTATCAGGGCACACCGCAGTCCGCGTTCGGCAATGCAGTGCGCTTGATGCAGGCTGGTGCGCAAATGGTCAAGATCGAAGGCGGAGCCTGGCTGGTGCCCACAGTCGAGTTCCTGGTCGCACGCGGCATTCCGGTGTGCGCGCATCTAGGCCTGACACCGCAATCAGTACACACGCTGGGCGGCTACCGCATCCAGGGACGGACCGACGCGGCGGCTGATCAACTGCTGCGCGATGCGCTGGCGCTGCAAAACGCTGGCGCTTCGATGTTGGTCCTGGAGCTAATTCCTGCGGCGGTTGCCGACCGAGTGACGCGCGAGCTGCAGATTGTGACAATCGGCATCGGCGCCGGCGCCAAGTGTTCGGGCCAAGTGCTGGTATTGCACGACATGCTCGACGTATTTCCGGGCAAGAAACCGCGCTTCGTGCGCAACTTCATGGCAGGTGCTCCGGACATCGCTGCCGCAGTGCGCACCTACGTGCAAGCGGTCAAAGTGCGGACGTTCCCCGCGGCCGAGCACGAATACTCATGAAAGTCGTCCACACGATCGAAGAACTGCGCGACCAGCTGCGCGGCCAGAATCGTGCTGCGTTCGTCCCGACGATGGGAAATCTGCACGATGCGCACCTCGCGCTTATGAGCATGGCGCACCAGCACGGCGACCCGGTGGTGGCGTCGATCTTCGTCAATCGGCTGCAGTTCGGACCAAATGAGGACTTTGACAAGTACCCACGTACTTTGCAAGACGACATCGACAAGCTGCAGCAGCAGAATCGCGTCTATGTGCTGTTTGCGCCGGATGAAAAAGAGTTGTACCCCGAGCCGCAGAATTACCGCGTGAGTCCGCCGCCGGATCTGGGAGACATTTTGGAAGGCGAGTTCCGGCCCGGTTTCTTCGTCGGCGTTACGACCGTCGTGCTGAAGTTGCTGTCGTGCGTGCAGCCCAAGGTCGCGGTGTTCGGTAAGAAGGACTATCAGCAGCTGATGATCGTGCGCAACATGTGCCGCCAGTTCGCGCTACCGACTGAGATCATTCCGCACGAGACTGTGCGTGACGCTGATGGACTCGCCTTGTCATCGCGCAATCGGTTCTTGTCGGAGACAGAACGGAAGGAAGCTGCGCGGCTTTATCGAATGCTGAATCAGACGCGCAATCGCATGCTTCAGGGGGAAGTGGACATCGATCGAATAGAGGAGGATGCGCGGCGCGAGCTTGCGAACGCAGGCTGGGAGGTCGATTACCTCGCGGTGCGCAGGCGTCGGGATTTGCGCAAACCCACTGCCGCGGAGGTAACCGCTCGCGAGCCATTGGTGGTGCTCGCAGCGGCGAAGCTCGGCACGACGCGCCTGATCGACAACCTTGAAGTCTGAGAAAAAACCGAATAAGCGATAATCCACGTCTCAATTCAGCCGGGCTGGCGGAATTGGTAGACGCGCCGGACTCAAAATCCGGTTCTGGAAACAGAGTGTGGGTTCGATTCCCTCGCCCGGCACCAAGCAGTTTCGCTGCGCGTTATTGACGCGTCGCCAGCGTTGAG
>DATLOA010000086.1:0-2214 GCA_035536515.1 Burkholderiaceae bacterium
TGCATACGGAATATGCACCGCTGAAATCTTCGCCTGCGACTTCATCAGCTCGCCAGCCATGTGGCCGGCACTGCCGTTGCCGCCCGACGCGTAGTTAAGCCGCGCCGGATTTTTGCTCGCATAGTCGATCAAATCTCGCGCTGACCGAATGCCGAGCTGATCGGCTCGCTCGGGAGTCATCACGAGCACATTCGGCACGTGCGCGATCAGCGTAATCGGAGCAAAGTCCTTGATCGGGTCATAAGGCAGCTTCGAGAATAGCCATGGGTTGACCGCGTGCGTGGCGACCGCGCCGATCACCAGCGAGTAACCGTCGGCCGGCGACTTCGCAACCTGATCGACGCCGAGGTTGCCGCCGGCGCCGGGACGATTCTCGACGACGATGACGCCGAGCGTTTCCTTGACGCGGTCGGCGAGGGCGCGCGCCGCAGTGTCGAGCGGGCCTCCGGGCGGGTAGGGCACGACCAGCCGAATCGGCCTGTTCGGGAAGGATTGCGCGGTCGCCGATTGCGCTGAAGCCAATGACGGCCAGCTCACGGCAAGTGCCGCGGCCGCGAGCGCGCGGGTTGCCTGCCGTCGATTCAGTCGATTCACGTTGCTCGCTCCTTGTGAGTTCGTGAGTATCGCTTACCGGCCGGCTCGTCGAACTAACGCTGGTTGAACGGATCGTCGACGTCGCTTGCCTGCGCCTGCGTAGCAGTGCTGACTTGAACGTTGTCCACTTGAGCCCCGGACGGTCCACGCTGCGCCCACCCCACAAGGCTCTGCAGCGCCGCTTCTTCGCCCGCAGCCACGGCTTCAACGCTGCCATCGCTGCAATTTCTTACCCACCCTGCAAGCAGTAAGCGACGAGCCTCCTTGGACATTGTGTAGCGAAACCCCACGCCCTGAACATGGCCAGTGATTTTGAAATGAAGCGCGCGCAATTAGACGATCCCTCTTGATTTCAACGCAGTCAATTGCTTCTGATCGACGCCGGCGTAGTCGCGCAATACGCTCGCTGTGTGCTCGCCGAGCAGCGGCGGTGGCAGCTCGTAGCTCGGCGGCGTGGCCGATAGCTTGATCGGGTTGGCGACCATCGGCACGCGCCCGGCGAGTGCGTGTGCGAGCTCGATCCGCAAGCCGCGCGCGGCCACCTGCGGATCAGCGAGCGCATGCGCGATATCGTTGATCGGCCCGCATGGCACGCCGGCCCCATCTAAGTGCTCGACCCAAAATGCCACCGGCTGCGAGCGCAGGATCGGTTCGAGATCGCCGATCAACACTTCGCGATTGCGAACCCGATCGGCATTGCGGCGATATCGGGCATCGGTGGCAAGGCGCGGCACTCCGGCGGCCGCGCAAAATTTAACGAATTGCGAATCGTTTCCCACGGCAACGACGACATGCCCGTCGGCTGCGGTGAACACCTGATAGGGCACGATGTTCGGATGCGCGTTGCCGGCGCGGCCCGGCGCTTTGCCAGACGTCAGGTAGTTCATGTTCATGTTGGCGAGCATCGCGACCATCACGTCGTACAGCGCCATGTCGATATATTGACCTGCACCGGTGCGCTCGCGATGTGTGACCGCCGCCAGAATTGCGACCGCTGAATACATGCCCGTCATCAGGTCGGAAACTGCCACCCCCGCCTTTTGGGGGCCGCCACCGGGCCGGTCGTCGCGCTCGCCAGTGATCGACATGAAGCCGCCGATGCCTTGCATGATGAAGTCGTAACCGGCGCGTGCGCAATGCGGGCCGGTCTGTCCGAAGCCTGTGATCGAGCAGTAGATTAATTGCGGATTTATTTTCGACAGCGACGCATAGTCGAGCTTGTACTTCGCGAGCTGCCCGGTCATGTAGTTTTCGACAACGATGTCGCAGTGCTCGGTGAGCTTGTGCAAAAGCGACTGGCCATCCACCGTTGAGATGTCAATCGTCACCGAACGCTTGCCGCGGTTGGCAGACAGGTAGTAAGCGGCCTCGGATGTGTCGCCACCGGCGGCATCTTTCAGATAGGGCGGACCCCACCCGCGCGTGTCGTCGCCGTGGCCCGGGCGCTCGACCTTGATGACGTCGGCGCCGAGATCGGCAAGCAATTGCGTGCACCACGGGCCAGCCAGCACGCGCGTCAGATCGAGCACCCGCAGATGGCCGAGCGATTTCATCGCGTTACTGGGTGCTCGTGATTGCATACACTTTGCGGATGGTACGGAAGGTTTCGGCGCGCATGCT
>DATLOA010000087.1:0-4916 GCA_035536515.1 Burkholderiaceae bacterium
CAAGTGTGGCGAGCATCAAATGCGCAAGGCCCTCTTTAGAGCCGATAGTGACAATCGTCTCAGAATCCGGGTCTAAATCAACCGCATATCGTTGCTGATACCAAGTCGCGATTGCGCGACGCAGCCGAGGAATGCCGCGCGATACCGAATAACCGTGCGTATCCTGCCGTTGCACCGCTTCGATTAACTTGTCGACGATGTGGCGTGGCGTCGGACCATCGGGGTTGCCCATGCTCATGTCGATGATGTCTTCGCCGCGCCGGCGCGCCGCCATCTTCAACTCACTCGTGATGTTGAAGACGTAGGGAGGTAGGCGCTTGATGCGCGAAAACTCAGCCATGACTAGAGTTGAGCGATTTGACGCGTTTTACACGTCGAAGGTGCCACAGAGCGTGCCTATAATGTACTCGACCCGCCTGCATTTTGATTCGAGGTAGCGCGCGATTTGAAGCTGCATGCCGACACGCCCACCACCCAAAACACCGTAACTGCATACGGTCCGGGCTTCGTTGAAATCAACCGGGTGCGCTACACAACACACGTGCTCGTGACCCCAGATAAGGTTGAACGTTGGCCGGTTACAAGCTTTGAAACGCTCGACACCAGCACCTTCGAGCGGCTGCGCGATTTGCGTAGTGAAGTGGTTTTGCTGGGTACCGGCGCCCGGCAACGCTTTTTGCATCCGCGATTGACGCGTCCATTGTCCGATGCGCGTGTGGGGCTCGAGGTGATGGACACGCAGGCGGCCTGCCGCACCTACAACATTTTGGTAGCAGAAAGCCGCAAGGTTGCCGCCGCTTTGTTCGTCGAAAACTGAGGCATCCGATGTCGGTAGCAATTGACAGCAAGGTTCCCGATTTCACCGCCGCGGCGACCGGAGGTGACTTCACCTTATCGGCACAGCGCGGCAAGACAGTGGTCTTGTACTTTTATCCGAAGGACGATACGCCTGGCTGCACAACGGAAGGCTCTGACTTCGGCCGCGCAAACGCAAAGTTCACGCAAGCAAACGCGGTCGTGGCCGGTGTATCGCGCGATAGCGTGAAGTCGCACGAAGGCTTCAAAGCAAAAATGAAATTTCCGTTCGAGCTGATTTCGGACCCCGACGAGAAACTGTGCGAGTTGTTCGCCGTCATAAAAACGAAAAATATGTACGGCCGCCAGGTACGAGGTGTGGAGCGAAGTACGTTTGTAATCGACGGCTCGGGCACGCTGCGCAAGGAGTGGCGCGGTGTCAAGGTGCCCAACCACGTCGACCAAGTCCTCGCCTTTGCGCAATCACTCGCATGATGTTTGCTCTTCGACGTTTTTCTGGGAATCCACCGACCCGCTGATGCCACTTCCAAAAGCACCGACCAAGCCTGCCACCGTCCTGACTTCAATTGCACCAGAGCCCGCGCGCGAATTGCCGGTCGCAGAGCGTGCGCATCAGTCGGTCGTGCCCCTGACACCAATTGTCCGCGCGCCTCAGGTGCCACAACCTTTCTCCGCGCGGCCGGGTCCGGCTGGACGGCTGGCGGTGGTCGAGTCCACACCGCAGCCAGGCAAAGTTCCGGCAAAGAAGCCACGAGCGAGCGGCCCTCCGCGTCTGTTCGTACTCGATACCAACGTATTACTGCACGACCCGACAAGCTTGTTTCGATTCGAAGAGCACGACGTGTTCTTGCCGATGATGACGCTCGAAGAACTCGACTCGCACAAGAAAGGCATGTCGGAGGTCGCGCGGAGTGCACGCCAGGTTTCGCGCACGCTCGACTCGCTGGTGGCCGCGACCAGGACGCCGATCGAGGAAGGGATCCCGCTGTCCGCGCTCGGCAACAAGGACGCTGCGGGTCGGCTGATCTTTCAAACGCAGGCACTGGTAGGCGCTCTGCCGGAGAGCTTGCCTGCGGGCAAAGCAGATAACCAGATACTCGGTGTCGTACGCGGGTTGAAAGACCAGCAATCGGCACGCGACGTAGTGCTCGTGTCGAAAGACATCAACATGCGCGTCAAAGCGCGCGTGCTTGGCTTGCAAGCCGAGGACTACACCAACGACAAGGTACTGGAAGACACCGATCTTCTTTACACCGGTGTGATGCAACTTCCTGCCAGCTTTTGGGACAAGAACGGCAAAGGCATGGAGTCCTGGCAGCACGGCGGCTTCACGTACTACCGAATTAACGGGCCAATCGTCTCGGGACTGTTGGTCAATCAGTTCGTCTATCTTGAAAACGGCACGACGTTTTATGCACAGGTTCGGGAGATCCGCGGCAAGTCCGCGGTGCTGCGCGTGCTGCGCGATTACACGCACTCGAAAAATGCCGTGTGGGGAATCACGGCACGCAACCGTGAACAGAGCTTTGCTCTGAATCTGCTGATGGATGCGGAATGCGATTTCGTCACACTGATCGGGCAGGCGGGTACAGGCAAGACATTGCTCGCACTTGCGGCCGGCTTGTCGCAGACGCTGGAAACGAAGCGCTTTTCGGAAATCATCGTTACACGCGCTACGGTGCCGGTTGGCGACGACATCGGCTTCCTGCCGGGCACCGAAGAAGAAAAGATGGCACCGTGGATGGGCGCCCTCGAAGACAACCTCGAAGTACTGAACAAGACTGACGACAACGCAGGCGAGTGGGGTCGCGCCGCCACCAATGATCTGATCCGCACGCGCATCCGCATTAAGTCGCTGAACTTCATGCGCGGCCGAACGTTCATTAGCAAGTATCTGATCATCGATGAAGCGCAGAACCTCACACCGAAGCAGATGAAAACGCTGGTCACGCGCGCCGGGCCGGGAACCAAGGTAATCTGCCTCGGCAACATTGCGCAGATCGACACGCCGTATCTAACCGAAGGCTCGTCGGGCCTCACCTACGTGGTCGATCGCTTCAAGGGCTGGCTGCATTCCGGGCACGTCACTCTGCAGCGCGGCGAGCGTTCGCGGCTGGCCGACTACGCGGCCGAAATCTTGTGATGGCCTTGTGATACCAAACCGAAGCTCGCATGTTCGCGATCGAGCCGCCAGTAGAACCGATGCTCGCCAAGGTCGCCGACCAGCTGCCCGCTGCGTCAGACTTTTTGTTCGAACCAAAGTGGGACGGCTTTCGCGCGATCGTGTTTCGCAGCGCATCTGACGTCTTCATTCAAAGCCGCGACCTGCGACCACTCGACCGCTACTTTCCGGAGCTGCACGATTCGTTGCTACAGCGGTTGCCGGCCGGCTGCGTGATCGACGGCGAGATTGTGATTGCGGCGTCGAACGGACTGGATTTTGATGCACTGCAGTTGCGGCTGCACCCCGCAGCCTCGCGCGTTGCCAGGCTGGCGAAGGAGACACCGGCATCGTTCGTCGCCTTCGATGTGCTCGCTATCGACAACCGCAACGTGATGTCCATCACACAGAGCGAGCGCCGTGCTTTATTGGAAGAAGCCTTAGGCGAGGTCGAGACGCCGGTTTACCTCACTCCGATGACCCGCGATCGCGTCGTCGCTACGCAATGGCTCGAGCAGTTCGAAGGCGCGGGTCTGGATGGTGTGATCGCGAAGCCGGCGAAGATTGCATACGAGCCGGGCAAGCGCGTGTTGATCAAGGTTAAGCATGCCCGCACCGCCGACTGCGTGGTCGCCGGTTTCCGCTGGCACAAGACTGGCAAGGACGTGGTCGGGTCGTTGCTGCTCGGCTTGTATGACGATCGGCGCGTTTTGCAACACGTCGGCGTAACGTCAGCATTCACGATGGTAACGCGCAAGCAGCTTGCTCTCGATCTCGCGCCGCTGCGCGAAAATGCAATCAACGATCATCCGTGGCGCGAATGGGCGAGCGCCGAAGCAGAGTCCAGCCGCATGCCGGGCGCGCAGAGCCGCTGGAGCGCGGGAAAAGATTTGTCGTGGGAGCCGTTGCGAATTGAGCGCGTGTGCGAAGTCAAATACGATCACTTGCAGGGCGATCGGTTTCGGCACGCTGCGATTTTTCTCAAGTGGCGGCCGGACAAACCGCCGTGCGATTGTCGTTACGACCAGCTCGAAGTCACGAAGCCTTTTGAGCTCGAGAAGGTTTTCGGTGCGGCTTAGTCTGGCTAGCGGGTACGTCGCCATCAGACTCGTCGTCGGGGTCGAGCGGTCCCTGCATGGGCCGCAACTGCTCGGGCACATGCTGCAGATTAATGCGGATGCGCGTCCAAGTTGACGATCGCCCGCGCATCGAATCGACCAGCACGTCGGCGGGCAGCAGGTGTGCGACGACTTCAACATGTCGCGCCTTCCAGCGTTCGAGCCCCGCGAGCGCATCTTGCGCTCGTTGAGCGCGCCCGATCTCGATCAATGGAAACTTGCTTGCGCGGCTGCGCGACGGCTGCACGCGCGGCGGCTCGCCTGGTTGCTTCTTATATTGCGGCGGCCACGGCGCATCACCCAGGCCGTCGCGTCCATGGCGCGCGGACAGCTCGAGCAAAGCTTCTAGAGAGCCACGATGCACGTCAATGTCTGCGTGGCGGTCACCGATGCGCGCAAACCGCGCGGGCATCGTCGCGAGCGTGAAATCAGCCGGCTCGCACGACTCGACCTCGTCCCAGCTTAACGGCGCGGAAACGCGCGCATCGACCGTCGGCCGTACCGAATAAGCGGCTGCCGTTGTGCGGTCTTTCGCATTTTGGTTGTAGTCAACAAACACGCCGTGGCGCTCTTCCTTCCACCACTTGCTGGTCGCCATAGCGGGAGCCCGCCGCTCAACTTCGCGCGCCAGAGCGAGCGCGGCGCGGCGCACCTCGTCGAACGACCAGCGCTGCTCGATGCGCGCATAGACGTGCATTCCACGCGAGCCCGACGTCTTGGGCCAGCCGATGAGACCAAAGTCTTGCAGCGTCGCATGCACGACCTGCGCCACTTCGCGGACCTGCGGCCATGCGATACCCGGGACCGGGTCAAGGTCAACG
>DATLOA010000088.1:0-6954 GCA_035536515.1 Burkholderiaceae bacterium
CGCGTTGATAACGAAGGCTGGGAAGACGTACGCCCGAAAGCCGCGGTCGCTGCGAATACCGGTGCGGGGCCAGACATCATCTTGTCGACCAACGATGACGCTAACCTTTATCCCGATAAGTTGCTCGATGTCACCGACGTCGCCGAGTACATCGGCAAGAAGTACGGCCCGTGGTATCCGGCAGGAGAGCAATTCCTGAAGCCCGACGGGAAGAAATGGATCGGTCTTCCACTGGGGGCGGCGGGCGCGATGATCGTTTATCGCGGCAGCATGGTCAAGGCGGCAGGCTTCGATACCTTCCCGAAGGACACGGACGGTTTCCTGAAGCTAATGAAGGCGTTGCACGCTAAAGGCACGCCGGGCGGAATGGCGCTTGGTAACGCAACCGGGGATGGCCTGTGGTGTAACTGGTTGATTTGGGCGTTCGGCGGCAAGCTCGTTGACGAGAAAAACAAAGTCGTTATCGACAGCCCGGAGACGATGAAGGCGCTTGAGTACGGCAAAGAGTTGTATGCGACGTTCATTCCAGGAACGCTGTCGTGGCTCGATCCGAACAACAACAAGGCGTTTCTTGACGGACAGGTTTCGCTGACCAACAACGGCATCTCCATTTACTACGCAACCAAAACCTCGACCGATCCGAAGGTCAAGGAGTTGCAGGCCGATGTCCAGCATGCGAATTATCCGATCGGGCCTGTTGGCGTGCCGACTGAGTCGCACCTGTTCTTCAATCAAATGATCATGAAGTACACGAAGTACCCGCAAGCGGCGAAGGAGTTCCTGCGCTTCATGATGGAAAAGGAACAGTTCGATCCGTGGCTGACCGGCGCTGGTGCGTATATCGCGACGCCGCTTGCTGGCTACGCGAACCTTCCGATCTGGACCGTCGACCCGAAGCACACGCCTTATCGCGACCCGGTCAAGAACATGCGACCGGCTGGCTACGCGGGCAAGCTGGGTTACGCCTCGGCAGGGGCCGGTGCCGACTTCATCGTCGTTAACATGGTGGCCGAGGCAATCAGCGGCTCGAAGACGCCCAAGGAAGCGATGGAACGGGCGCAGAAGCGCGCCGAGAGGTACTACAAGGTCTGACAAGCACGTTCTGAGGCAGCGAAGGGGCTCGCACATGCGAGCCTCTTTCTCCGATGACGCTTCTCGAGAAGCTGCAGAACAACCGCAACGCGCTGGGCATGATGTTCATGCTGCCAGCGGCGGTGCTGTTGCTGCTGTTTCTTACGTATCCGTTGGGCCTCGGCGTCTGGCTCGGCTTCACCGATACGAAGGTGGGGCGGGACGGCGTCTGGATCGGTCTTGAGAACTATGAGTATTTATGGGGCGATGCCGTCACGCGGCTCGCGCTCTTCAACACGCTGTTCTACACATTTGTAGCAAGCATCTTCAAGTTCGTTCTCGGACTTTGGCTCGCGCTGCTTCTGAACCGCAACATTCGCTTCAAAACATTCTTCCGTGCCGTCATCCTGCTGCCGTACATCGTGCCGACCGCACTGTCGGCGATCGCCTTTTGGTGGATCTACGACGCGCAGTTCTCGATCATCAGCTGGATGCTGGTGAAAATGGGCTTGATCGATAAGTACATCGATTTTCTTGGTGAACCATGGAATGCGCGATTGTCGGTTATCGCTGCCAATATCTGGCGTGGCGTGCCGTTCGTTGCGATCACGCTGCTCGCTGGCCTACAGACGATCTCGCCGTCGTACTACGAAGCTTCGGCAATCGACGGCGCAACACGATGGCAGCAGTTTCGATTTGTCACGTTACCGTTGCTGACGCCGATCATCGCGGTGGTGATGACGTTCTCGGTGCTGTTCACGTTCACCGACTTTCAACTCATCTATGTGATCACGCGCGGCGGGCCGTTGAATGCGACCCATTTGATGGCGACACTATCGTTCCAGCGCGCGATTTCAGGCGGCGCCCTCGGTGAGGGCGCAGCTATCTCTATCGCAATGGTGCCGTTCCTGTTGGCCGCGATCATGTTCAGCTACTTCGGACTGCAGCGCCGAGCTTGGCAGCAAGGAGGCCAGGACAAATGAGCACTACCGCCGCCGCGCCTTCACCGCAAGCTGGCGAAAGCGTCGGCATGAGCTACCTCGATACGCCGTCGCGCAAGTTCGTCACGATCTACCTGCCACTGATCGTGTTCCTAATCGTGCTGCTGTTCCCGTTCTACTGGATGGGCATCACGTCGGTGAAGCCCGATAGCGAGTTGCTGTCGCGCACCGGCAATCCGTTCTGGGTCATCGCGCCGACGCTGGCGCACTTCGACAAGCTGCTGTTTCGCACGGCGTATCCGGAATGGATGTGGAACACCGTGTTCGTTTCCGTGGTGGCGACTGTGTTCTCGCTGGCGGCTTCGGTATTCGCCGCGTATGCGATCGAGCGGCTTCGCTTTCGCGGTTCGAAGCAAGTCGGCCTGTCGATCTTCCTTGCATATCTGGTACCGCCGTCGATCCTGTTCATTCCTTTAGCAACGGTTGTCTTCAAGCTCGGCTTGTTCGATACGCGCTGGGCGTTGATCCTGACGTATCCGACGTTTCTTATTCCGTTCTGTACCTGGTTGCTGATGGGTTACTTTCGCTCGATTCCTTTCGAGCTCGAAGAGTGCGCGCTGATTGACGGCGCGACGCGCTGGCAGATCCTGACCAAGATCGTGCTGCCGCTGGCGGTGCCCGGCTTGATCTCGGCCGGCATCTTCGCGTTCACTTTGTCCTGGAACGAATTCATTTACGCGCTGACGTTCATCTCGTCGTCCGAGATCAAGACAGTTCCGGTCGGCGTCGTTACCGAACTTGTCGAGGGTGACGTCTACCACTGGGGCCCGCTGATGGCCGGCGCACTATTGGGCTCTTTGCCCGTGGCTTTTATCTACTCGTTCTTCGTCGAGTACTACGTTTCAGGACTGACGGGGTCGGTCAAGGAGTAGTCGGTATCGCTGGACCTTAGCAGCGTTCAAAGTGCGCGGCCATCGTAGTTTTTGACCAAGGGCTTCAGGGTCCACCTCGTAGGCGCGTGTGTTTCGAGGGCGACCAATTCAAGGTAGGCGACATTGCCTTGTTCGGATTCGCCCTGAGCCTCGCAGTTGTAGTAGCCCATTCTACAAATGGGCGCCTATCTGAATGAAGAAGTTTTCGGCCGCGGCGCCTTGCGATGTGCTGGCCGGTCCCGCAAACTATTTCATATGACAGCAACAACGGAAATCGAGCTCGCGCCTGGTCTCGACGCGCTTTATCAGGATGGCATTACCGGCCTGAAGGCAGCTTTCTCGCGCGAATGGATAGAGCGGCTGCGCGACGAAATGATGACGGCGTTCTGGGACGCCATCCAGCGCCCGGGCGGTGCGGTCAGCCGCGGGCCACGCCGCTGGTACGTAGAAACGCATCCGCAGGCGTTCACCGGCTTCGCCGACCTCGTCGCGCATCCGTGGGTGTGCGCCATGTGCGAAGCGGTACTCGGGCCGCGCTATGAAATCGTGGAGATCGGCCTAGACGTGCCCTTCCAGGGCGCCAGACAGCAGCCGTGGCACCGCGACTTTCCTTCGCCACTTGAGAGTTGGAAGGCGCATCGCATTACATCGCTCGCCTTCAACATCACCGGAGTCGATGTAACGCAGGACATGGGGCCGCTCGAGATTGCGGTCGGTACGCAATGGGACGACGGCCGGGAATGGAAGCACGAGATGTTTCCCCCGCAAGAGCTGTGGCCGCGCTATGCCGAGCGCGCGGTGCGCAAGTATCCGCACGCCGGCGACATAAGCTGCCGGTCGGCGCTGACGCTGCATCGCGGCACCGACCACCCGTCGCCGATCGCGCGCCCCGTGCTGGTCCTGGGCGTCGACGCACCCGGCGCTGGCCATGCGGCGCTGCACGACCTGATGGTGACGCGTGATTTCCACGACGCGCTACCGCCGCAGGTGCGGGAGCACCTCGTCTGCCGCGTCGTCGACTCGCTAGTCCCGGTCACACAGAAGCACGAGATCGAAGGCCTCCTCAGGCCAGGCGAGCGTTACTAGATCGGCAACAATCGGCTGTTACGCGCTGCGGTCAGTCGATGGGGACCTAAGCCGGGCGCAACGTGCGTCACGGTCCACGGGCGCTGCGGATGACGGCGAGATGCTCATTTGAGGGCGCCCTAACGTTCGAGCTGAGCCGCGCGCGGTGGCAATGCCGGCCGTAGCGCGTCAGCTCGAGCACGGGTTAGACCGCGCTGGATGGGGAAGAAGAACCGATTTCGTCTTCAGGGCTCCATCGGATTGTCAAGATCGTGGAGTGATCAATGCAACGCCAGCGATGAAAGAGCCCCGCTCCCCAAGCGACGTAGTCCCCTTGACGCCGAAGAAGGGCGGTTCTCGTCCCGTCAGTAGGAAAGTCGGATGCGCGGGAAAATTCCAGACTGAAGTCTGACGCCGCAGTGATCAGGATCGAAATCGTCCGCCCTTCGCTGATCGGCTTGTCATTGCCGCTGGCATGTCCGGCCATGTGGTCGAACCACTTGACGCACAGCCCGGAGAGAAGCTGTTTGCGAGGTACGTGCAGAAGGTCAGAGCCTGGAAGGCGGGTCCAGGCACTGAACCCGAGGAACCAGCCAGTACCTTCAGTCTTTGCAAACTGCGTGTTGCCTGTGAGGATGTCCATAAATGCATCAAGCAGCGCGGGGTAGGGTTTGCGCGGTCTAACGTGAAGCTCAGCGGCGCCGCTTCATGGCGTCCACTGCAGCGCTGAGTTGGGCAGCAACGTCATTTCTTCATTGGGGCTTCACTCGGCACTGCATCCACCGGTGACTCGAATGCGATGAACAGAATGCAGGGGCCAGCCTTCTTGCACTCCGCTTTGTGTGGCAGCTTGGCAGGGCCGTACGCATAGGTGCCAGGCTTAAGCACCGCGGTCTTGTGCCCGTCATAGGTAACGTGCAGCTCTCCCGATATCAACACCATGCGCTCGGCCGATGTGTGCCAGTGCTGCGGAATGACGGAATTGGCGGGCACCTTGAAAAAGACGTCGGCGTTATTTTTGGCAGGATCGCCATGAAGTACCGAAATCTCGCATCCCTTAGGCAGGAACGGAGGACACGGCCCCCACTTGAGTCGGGAATCTTTCGCGGTCCGCGTTAGTGGTTCTTGCGCGGACAGTGGCGCGCCAGCAAACGTGCTTGCGAGAAACAGCCCCGACATCAGCGCGACTTTCAGCGACTGGCGTGTGACGGTTCGGCAATGCATGAATCACCTCCTATTGGAAAACACTGAAGTAGTCGTTGCTGTCTAACGTTAGAGTTGAGCCGCGCTTGCAAAGCGTCAGCTTTCCAACGACGAGTTAAACAGCATTGCTTTCACAGCTTGGGTCCGATGCGTTCTGATGCCTCTTTCGAAGAAATTACCGCGTGAACTTCAAATTCCACGAGATCATTCCAATTCGCCATCCACTGTTCAAGAAGCGCTCGATCGGGCGTTTCCATAACTTGGTAACACCGCGTCATGTCGGGCGTGACCCAGCTTGAGATGTAGCTCAGTCCATCGGGCGTCATTCGGCCACTCTCCCGAAACCGGCGATACACGGGCACCGCGTCATCATTTCGGAAACGCTCAATGACCATGTATGTCGTTTGCGGCATAACGGTTCCTCTACTGGAATGCCACTTAGTACGTAATGCTGCCTAACGTCTGAGTTGAGCCGCGCTCGTAGAGCGTCGGCTCTCCAACGATGTTAGCCAACACGCAAGACAGGATGAACATGCGGCCCCGTAATCTTCCCAGCCCACCACGCTTCAATTTCTGGGAAGTACGCAATTAGTTGATTAACGACTTCCTCAGGCTGGTACTTTAGACGCCCCGAGCGAAAGACTTGTATCCATGGTTTGCTCAGCTGGAACCAGCAACTTAACGAGCCGCCTCTCTTCCGCTGCAGGCGGAACATGTCTTTGCAGTGCTGCGTCTCCACTTCATCTTTGTCGATAGCGAGGTCACTCACATCGGCTTCGCCGAAGTTAACAACGAAGCGTGGCCGCCCATATTTATCCCACTGTACGTCGAAGACCTGGATTCGTGCACCGTACGCTCGGCGGAACGTCGTGAAGTGTGGGTGGCTAGACCGCGCTCGAACGAAGCCGCGCGATTCAGCGTACGGATAGAACCGGCGCTTTACGGTTTCGCGCAGCGGTTGGGCCACTCGTGCTGGCTAACGTTTGAGTTCACCCGCGCGCGAAGGCTGGCGCGACCAGCCGTAGCGCGTCGGTGTGGAACGAAGGGTTAGGCGGCCGGTTCTTGAGACCGGAACCGCCGCACGTGTAGCCAACCGTAGGACAGTACATTCGTTGCAATGACTAGTACAAGGAGGACGACCTGGGCCTCCTTTGTGAGGCCACCCGGAGAGATTGGGGTCACAAGATAGTGCTCGATAAACCCACCGGCATAGGCTGACTCTCCTGTAAGGGAACGAAGGGCCTTCTCAAGATCAGTCAGGGGGCAGGCGCGGCCTGTCACCTCGAGGAACAGTCCCCAGGTAGCTGCCGGTAGGTGAAGCCACGGAATCCAATGCCACTTGAGCGCGAGCAGCGCCCCGAATGGCACGAAAACGACGAACGCGAAGTGAATCACGGCGACCGCATCGGCTGCAATGCAATACAGCATTAGGACGGTGTGATCTGAATTGGGACGGCTAACGTGTTTTAGACCACAAGATTCTGCTCCTAAATGTGGGACCTGCGGTTTAACAGGGTCCTTCCGTTGGTCGCTAGCCGCGCTACGATTAAATCTGCAGCCTACTACTGTAAAAACATTCAGTATCAACAAATACGCGAAAAAGCGCAGCCGATGGTGACGCGTTGCCGGCGCTTGCCTCTTAATGTCGGACGGCACCGCGTGGCTCAGGTCACCGGCGCAGGATTAAAGAGCACTAGCGCGTTATGAAGCTTCCATTGTTCAGCCCATGTCTTTTTGCGGCC
>DATLOA010000089.1:0-2908 GCA_035536515.1 Burkholderiaceae bacterium
GATACGCGCTTGTAGGCGCTGCCAGTTCTCGCCATGTGCCGTGCGGTCGTGCTCAGGATGCCAAAGGTGGTAAACGTTGGTTGCCATCCGTCCGTACTTGAGCCGCACGCCCGACTCGATCAGCCGCGCTGCGAAGTCGGAGTCTTCAAACCCCCAGCCCTGAAAACATTCGTCGAAGCCATTGACCTTTTCAATGTCAGTGCGAAACGCGCTGAAGTTGCAACCGCGTAGCCGCTGCCAGCGGCGTCCTCCGAATTTGCGTAGCGGTCCTAAAGGCAATCTGGCCAATGTCGATGCACGATTGACTTTGCCCTGAATCGCGGCGAGCGTAGCGCTGGCAACGCTCCAGTCCTCAACGGCGGTTTCATCCGCTAGCGCGCTTCGCGTAAACGCCTCGCTCAACAACACCCGCCCGCCCGTCACGCACCAGCCGGCTTCCGCCAGTGCGCGGTGAGCGCGCACGAAATGCCGGCGGACGATGCAGTCACCATCCAGATAAATTAGATAGTCGCCATGTGCGTGCGCCGTAGCGCGATTGCGAACGGCTGCCAGCCGAAAGCCAGTGTCTTCCTGCCAAACGTGCGACAACGGTATCGGCGCGGTCGCTCGCGCACGCTTCACGACGGCTTCCGTGTCCGGCTTCGAGCCATCGTCGGCGACCACGACCTCGAACTGACGGTCGTCCTGCTTTGCAAGACTGCGGAGCACCGCGGCCAAAGCATCGGGACGGTTGTAGGTTGCAACGACGACCGAAATCAACATCGCATCAGTCGCGCGGCGGCCGCGCCAACAGCATCGCCTTTATGTAACGGTAATACGAGCCTTCTGCGTTGCTGACGGCCAGCATGAACCCATGCGCGCCGTCGAGAAAGCCGCGCTTTAGAAAATAGGTGCGGACGAACGCGCCAACGCCGTGGACTATCGCCGTAAGTAACGTCGGTTTGCTTCCTCGCTGCAGGACGACCGGCGCTGATAGCGATGAATAATGATTCACTTTATCCAGAACCTGCTCCATCGTGCGATAGCTCCAGTGCTCGATCGGATGGTTCAGCCGGCCCACACGCTTTCCCGTTTCCAGAGACTCGTGCACCGGCGCCGCTGAAAAACGGGCACTGCCGCGCCGGAAAAGTCTTTGAACGTGGTCCGGCCACCAACCTGAGTGGCGCATAAAGCGGCCGCAGTAGTAGGAGCTGCGCGGCATTTCGTAAACATCAAACGCCGAGTCGCGCAACGTCGCAAGAATTTCTTCGCGCAGCGCCCGCGGAATACGCTCGTCGGCGTCGATCGACAGCACCCACTCGCCCGCACATGCGTCGATCGCGCGATTCTTCTGAATGCCGAACCCCTGCCAGTCCGGCGCGTCGATCACGCGCGCCCCGGCAGCGCGCGCGATCTCGCACGTGCGGTCGCGACTGCCGCCGTCGACAACCACGATCTCATCGGCGAACGCGGCACTCACCAGGCACTCGGCAAGGTTGCGCTCCTCGTTCAGTGTGATGATGGCGACGCTCAGGCGTGGTTGCATGAGTGGGCGGACTCCGGCGAGCGGCATCTTACGTCGGCGGTTAGCCTCGTTGCTTCCTTACAATCGCGGTTTGCAAGCCGCCTTCCGGATCTGCCTCGTGGTTCCGGCCTCCCTTCGTCCATTGTCAGCCGATCGCTTGCCCAGCCCCGTTAACCTGCACGTCGACGCGGTCTTCGTATTGTCAGTGCGATCGTTTCACGATCGGATCGCGCACATCGAGGCCGAGCTGCGAAACCACGGTATCGCTTTCGAATGGATTTTCGAGCACGACGCCGTCGAGCTCGATGCGCAGCTGGTCGAAGCGACGTTCGCGCCGAGCGACATGGGCCCGCCGCAGCACTCGCTAGTTCTAAAGCACATCGAAGCCTGGAGGCGCTGCGTCGCGCGTAGCTACCGGCGCGTGCTTGTGTTTGAAGACGATGCAATGCTCGCGTCGAGCTTCTCGCAGGTTTTCAGCGCTGCGATGCTGGAAGCCGACCGGATCGAGGGCCCGTACATGATTTATCTCGGATGCGGCGACAACAAATACGTAGCTCCATCGCAGTACTCGAACTCGGTGCTGGTGAAGACGAATCTCGCGTTGCCAGCGACCGATGCGATTGTGGTTGACCAGCGTGCGGCTCGCCTGCGGCTCGAATACATCAGCCGTCGCAAGTTCACACGCCCGGCAGATTGGCTTATGCGCGAAGCGGATGCGGCAATGGGAATAGATCATTACTGGCTCAGCGATCCGATCGTTGAGCAGGGCAGCATGACGGGCCGCTTCGAAAGCGTGCTCGACCGAAAACGCATCGGGCGTAGCCGAACGTGGACCACACTGCGCTTTCGGTGGGATCGCTGGCGGCGCCGCACGCTGCGTCATCGGCGTACCGAATCAATCGAAGAAATTGCAGTTGCACGAGGCGTCCTCAAGCGGGAACAATGGGCAATAGCAGTGGCGCGCATGGCCGCAGCGCTGATCGCCGTCGGCGCGTTTACCGGCGCTGCGGTTTCTAACATCGCTTCACTCGTCATGCTGCTGGCGTTCTTCGCGGCACCATCGTGGTGGATACGTCTGAAGCGAGCGTGGAGTCAGCCGCTGGGATTTGCATCCATCCTGTTTCTGCTGGTTTTGCTGCTCGCTGCAACCTGGAGCGCAGCGGCCCCAGGGGTCACATTGAAAGCGTGGACCGGGTGGCGTCACTTCGCGCTGCTATTCATCGCGCTCGCAATCTTCGACACGCGCGCTGCGAAGCTGACGTTCGCGAAAGTGTTTGTCGCGGCGGCCAGTGTCGCTGCTATCGCATCCTTTCTGGCGATCGATTTCGGATCAGCTCAAGCGACTTCCGACGTGGCAGGCGGAATCATTCTGCGTAACCACGTCACGCAGGGCATGTCGCTGAC
>DATLOA010000090.1:0-3627 GCA_035536515.1 Burkholderiaceae bacterium
GGTCGAGCGCGCAGCGTTTCTCGCGCACCACTGGTCAGAGTCCGACGAAGCCGGCCGCTTTCGAGTTGCCGGCGATCCTGCGCACCGGATTGTGAACCCGACGCTGTATCGAATCGACGAAGTGCTTGCGTGCTGGCGCAAGGTCGAATGTCCGGTGCTCTGGGTGCGCGCCGTGCAGACCGACGTGCTGCGGCACGTCGGCGCCGATCGCGACGCGGCGCTGCGCGAGATCGAAACACGCAAAAGTGCGTTGCGCGACGTCGAGAGCGTCGTCGTTGAGAACGCTGGCCACATGCTGCATCACGATCAACCCTCTGAAGTGGCTCGTTTGATCGATGATTTCATGCGACGTAAGGGTGGTATCAACAAGCCCTAGAATGCTTCGATGCCTGACTTCACTCGCGTCGACGTTCACGCGCTGCGCGCTGACCTTCATTCGCACTCGTTCTACTCGGATGGAACGATGGCGCCGGGTGATGTCGTCCGACGCGCGGCGGATCACGGCGTCGAGCTTTACGCGCTGACCGACCACGACGAAGTGTCAGGACTCGCAGAAGCAAGCGCTGCCGCCGCTGAGCGCTCGCTGGCGTTTGTTCCCGGAGTGGAAGTTTCGGTCACGTGGGGCGGGACCACACTTCATATCGTTGGCCTCGGCGTCGACGGCGACGACGCGACCTTGCGCGAGCGGCTGGCGGACGTGCGGTCGGGGCGGACGCGGCGCGCTCGAGACATCGACGCAAGCTTGACTGCTGCGGGTATCACCGGAGCGCTGGAAGGCGCGCTGCGGCACGCTGAAAACCCGATGATGATCGGCCGCACGCATTTTGCGCGGTTCCTGGTCGCGACCGGCGTGTGCCGCGACGTGCGCGAGGTGTTCAAGCGCTATCTGGTCGAGGGCAAGCCGGGCTACGTGCCGCATCGCTGGGCGACGCTGGCCGAAGCGGTCGACATGATCGGTGCCGCGGGTGGCGTGGCGGTGGTCGCGCATCCGGCGCGCTACCGGTTTGAAGAGCTCGCTTTGCACGCTTTGCTCGAAGAGTTTCGCGAGGTTGGCGGCACGGCGCTCGAAGTCGTTACCAGCAATCACACGCCGGAGGATGTGCGTCGCTTTACCAAGCTTGCCCTTGAATTTGGCTTCGAAGCTTCGAGCGGCAGCGACTTTCACGGGCCGGGGGAATCTGCGAACGTCGAGCTAGGCCGAGTGGCGCCGCTGTCGCCGGAGCTAACGCCGGTGTGGCACCGGTTCGTTTAGCCAGCGACGTACGTGGCCCAACTTTTTTCGATCCACCCGATCGATCCACAGGTGCGCCTGCTGCGGCAGGCCGCGCAAATTCTCGATCACGGCGGCGTCGGCGCAATTCCCACCGACTCGTGTTACGCGCTCGCGTGCCACCTGGACGATCGAGCTGCCGTCGATCGCATTCGAGCGATTCGCCGCATAGACGAGCGACACTTGCTGACGCTGATGTGCCGCGATTTGTCCGACATCGGGCAATACGCGAAGGTGGATAACCGCCGCTATCGGCTGCTGAAGAATGCAACGCCGGGACCGTACACGCTGATTCTTGAAGCGACGAAAGAAGTGCCGCGACGCCTGTCGCATCCGTCGCGCAAGACGATCGGATTGCGCGTGCCCGATCATCGTGTCGCTCTCGGACTGCTCGACGTTCTTGGCCAGCCTTTGCTGACGACAACGCTGCAGTTGCCGGGTGATGAGCTTCCGTTGAACGAGGGTGAACATATTCGCGAACGGCTCGACCGCGAAATCGACTTTGTGCTCGATGCCGGCGCCTGCGGCGTGCAGCCGACAACAATCGTTGACCTCACAGGTGCAGAGGCGGTACTCGTCCGCCAAGGCCTCGGAGACATTGCGGCGCTGGGTCTTTAACGCGGCATGCCTGCGATGAATCCGCTGCCGTTGTACTGCGCGCGTACGTGCGGCCGCTCCAAAGGGAGCGCGCCCAACTAATCGCGACGAGTGCACGTGCAACCGCGTCAGCGGTCGCGTACACGAGGAGCGCTTCAGCTAGACTCGATTCGATGGAAAACGTTTTGCAATTGATCGCGGTGTACGCGATCCCGGTGTTGTTTGCGATCACAGTTCACGAGGCGTCACACGGGTACGTCGCGCGCATGTTGGGCGACAACACCGCTTACATTCTTGGTCGAGTCACGCTGAATCCTGTCAAGCATATCGATCCGATCGGCACGATCGCATTACCGCTCGGCATGGTGCTTCTGACCGGCTTCATGTTCGGCTGGGCCAAGCCGGTGCCGGTCGACTGGTCAAGCTTGCGTAATCCGAAGCGCGACATGATATGGGTGGCGGCGGCGGGGCCCGGCGTCAACCTCGTGATGGCAATTTTGTGGGCGATTATTTTTAGCGTGCTTCGCATGGCCGGCGTTGAAGAGCGGTTTTTCTTCGAGGTAGCGCGGGCGGGAATTCAGGTCAACCTGGTGTTCATGGCGCTCAACCTGCTGCCGATTCCACCTCTCGACGGCGGCCGAATCGTCAGCGGACTTCTGCCCAATCAGCTTTCCAACGCGTATTCGCGCATCGAGCCGTTTGGCCTGTTCATCATCATCGGCTTGATGGTGAGCGGCGCGCTGAGCTTTCTTCTGCGCCCGTTTCTGGCAGTCGGCGAAGCGATCGTCGGTCTTTTTGTCTGACGGCAGCATGCTGTTCAGCGAGCGCGTTCTATCCGGCATGCGCCCGACGGGTGCGATGCACCTGGGTCACTATCACGGCGTCCTGAAAAACTGGGTGCGGCTGCAAGATGAACATCCGTGCCTTTTTTTCGTCGCCGACTGGCACGCGTTGACGACGCACTACGACGAAACGCAGCGCATTGGGGCCGACGGTTGGGACATGGTCATCGACTGGCTCGCCGCAGGCGTCGATCCTGACAAGGCAACCATCTTCATGCAGTCGCACGTGCCCGAGCATGCGGAACTCTTTCTGTTGCTGGGAATGGTCACGCCGCTTGGTTGGCTCGAGCGGGTGCCGACGTACAAGGATCAGCAGCAGCAGTTGTCCGAGCGCGATTTATCGACGTACGGATTTCTAGGCTACCCGCTGATGCAGGCGGCTGACATTCTGGTTTATCGCTCGACGCTGGTGCCGGTGGGAGAGGATCAAGTTCCGCACATCGAGATGACGCGCGAGATTGCACGACGCTTCAATCATGTCTTCGGCGCCGAGCCCGACTTCGAGGCAAAGGCGAAAGCCACGGTGCGCCAGCTCGGCGCGCATGCAAAACTTTTTGCCGAGTTGCGAGTTCGCTTCCAGCAGGATGGAGATGCAGACGCTTTACGCCAAGCGCGCGGCATCGTCGAAGAGGCAACCACGCTGCCGCTCGAAGATCGCGAGCGCTTGTTCGGTTACGCCGAGGGCGCGCACCGCGTGATTCTTCCAGAGCCCGCGGCGTTGTTGACCAAGGTCGCGCGAATGCCTGGGCTTGACGGACGCAGGATGTCGAAGAGCTACGGCAACTCGATTGCGCTGCGCGAGGACCCGGAGTCGGTGACGAAGAAAATTCGCACGATGCCGACCGATCCCGCGCGTGTCCGCCGCATCGATCCTGGCGAGCCTGAGCGCTGCCCGGTGTGGCCCTTGCACCTCGTGTA
>DATLOA010000091.1:0-2464 GCA_035536515.1 Burkholderiaceae bacterium
TGTCGTCCTTGAATACGACGTTGTAGCGCGGGCCGAGCGCCTTTATCAGCGTGTTCTCCAGCAACAGCGCTTCCGCCTCCGATCGGGTCACCGTCGTTTCGATGCGCCCGATCCGCGACACCATGTGTCCGGTCCACACGCCGAGATTCTTGTTGAAATAGGACGAGACGCGTTTGCGGAGATCGCGCGCCTTTCCAACGTACAGCGCCGTGCCGTCTGCAGCGAACATGCGGTACACGCCCGGCAGGTGCGGCAAGCCCGCAAGCACCGGCTTCGGATCGAAAATGGCAGTTTGAGTGTTCACAGCTGTAGGACGGTTGCCCACCTATAATCGCGGGCGCTGAATCAACAAATCGGCGACCGGCAATTGTAGGTTCGCCGGCCTTCCGGATAAATCAGGACTCCAATGGCGAAGATTCTCGCGACCGAAATCCGAGTCGGAAATTTGCTCGAGCTCGACAAGAAAGTCTGGCGCGTGCTGAAAAGCTATCACGTGCACGTCGGCGGCCGCGGCGGCGCTTACATGCAAATCGAAATCAAGGACATCGAAACCGGGCAGAAGCGCAACGAGCGGCTGTCGACCGATGACCGCGTCGAGCGTCCGTTCATCGATCGCCGCGCAATGACCTACTCGTACCAGGACGGTGACGCCTACGTTTTCATGGACAACGAAACGTACGAACAGTTATCTTTGAGTGCCGAATTTCTTGAAGGACAGACCGGTTACCTGTTGCCTAATTTGCAGGTCGAAATCAATTTTCACAATGGGCGTGCGATCGGAATTCAGCTGCCGACCACCGTGATTCTTGAGGTCGTGGACACCGAGCCGGGCATCAAGAACGCCACCGCGACGACCAGCTTCAAGCCAGCAGCGCTGGAAACGGGAATCAGCGTTCAGGTCCCGCCGTTCGTCAACGTCGGCGAAAAAATTCGCGTTAATACCGATTATGGAAGCTATATCGAGCGGGCGTAAGCGGCCGGCGAGCCGGCCTACCGCATTTACAAGCAGTCATTAGCTAGTCAACGCGCAGACGTCGCGGCATGCATTGCGGTAGAGATCAGCGTTGCGAAGTTCCGACATGAACAGCGGGGCCCCACGCGGCTCCAGTCG
The DNA here is from genome assembly GCA_035536515.1 of Burkholderiaceae bacterium. Lineage (GTDB taxonomy): Bacteria > Pseudomonadota > Gammaproteobacteria > Burkholderiales > Burkholderiaceae_F > JACCZX01. The sequence continues at coordinate 1,112 of DATLOA010000091.1, forward strand.
AGCCAACCTTGCGTCAAACGCCGGACTGCGTGTCCAGGCAACGTTGTCCAGCACTTGGTCCATCGCGGTGGTGTCATTGCAAACCAGAGCGAAGTCGCAGCCGGCGTCGAGCGCTGCCATTGCGCGATCGGACACCGTACCTGCCGTGCCCGCACCGGCCATTAGCAAGTCGTCGCTGAACACTGCGCCCGTGAAACCAAGCTCGTGGCGCAGCAATTTGATCCATTGCCGAGAAAAGCCGGCCGGCTGCGGATCGATTTGCGAATAGACGACGTGCGCCGGCATCACGCCCGCGAGCATCGGGCCGAGCCAGCGATACTGCGCCGCGTCGTTCATGATGTCTTTTCGCGCGCGGTTATCCACGGGAAGTGTGACGTGCGAGTCTGCCTCGGCCCAGCCGTGACCCGGGAAATGTTTCCCGCAGTTGGCCATTCCGGCGATGAGCAGTCCGTGCGTCAAGTGTGCCGCGAGCACGCTCACGACACGCGGATCGGAATGCAGCGCGCGGTCGCCGATCACGGTGCTCCGGCCGTAATCGATGTCGAGCACGGGTGCAAACGTCAAATCGACGCCGTGTGCACGCAGCTCGGCCGCAATAAGGTAGCCGACTGACGCGGCGACACGGCATGCGACCAGCACATCGCGATCCCACAGTTCGCCCAGCCGGCGCATGGGTGGCAGTCGCGTAAAGCCTTCGCGAAAGCGCTGCACTCGGCCGCCCTCGTGGTCGACCGCGATTAACAGCGGCGGACTTCGAAGTGAGTGAATTTCGCTGCACAGACGAATCAATTGGTCGGGCGACTCGTAATTGGCAGCGAACAAAATCACCATGCCGGCGAGCGGATGCAGCAATCGCTCATGATCGGCCGCCGTCAACGAGGTTCCCTGCACTCCGACCGCCACTGGCCCCAGAGCGCTCATTCAATTACTTCGGCGATGGCGTACGCCGCAGCGGTGGCTCGCTCGTCGGTTAATGACACATGCAGTCGCAAACGATGCCGTTCGACGAATCGGCGCAGGTCGGCGTGCACCGAAGCGAGCGGACGTCCCGATGCATCGTTCAGAATTTCGACCGCGTGCCAGCGCATAGGTGAGCGCATGCCGAGCCCGAGCGCCTTGGCTACTGCTTCCTTGGCGGCAAACCGCGTCGACAGAAACGCCAACCCGCGCCTGTCCGATCGTGCGCAGCGAACCTGAAAGCGCTCGAACTCGCGTGCTCCGAGTATTCGCTGCGCAAAACGCTCACCGAAACGCGAATAGCTGGCAGCAATTCGATCAATCTCAACGATGTCGATGCCGACTCCGAAAATCATAGTTGGCGCATTCCCGCTTGCGCCTTGCGAATCTCCGCCT
>DATLOA010000092.1:0-13359 GCA_035536515.1 Burkholderiaceae bacterium
AGGAATTCCCGCCGACGCTCGCGACAAGCTCGCTGCCGCGCTGAAGAAGATCGTTGCGAGCAAGGAATACACCGAGTTCATGAGCGGCCGCGGCTTCGGCGTGATCTACGCCGGTCCGGACGACTTCGCAAAATTTATGGCTAAGTCCGACACTGAGCTGGGTGCGACGATGAAAGCGGTGGGCATCGCGAAGTAACGCTTCGCGGTTGCGTGAAGCTCAGCGACGCCGTTTTCGGACTGCTGCTGCTCGCTCTGGGCGCAGCAGTCATTGCTGTTGTTGCGTCTTATCCGACAATTCCTGCGCAGCGCGTCGGGCCTGCACTTTTCCCTGGCCTGATCGCGCTGGGGCTGGCGAGCGGAGGGTTGATCCTCATCGTGCGCGGCTGGCGCGAGCGCGCAAAGGTGCCCTGGCTGCGATTCGAACCATGGGTGCGTTCGCCGCGGCATGTAGCCGGCGTGCTTGGCGTTATCGGCTCCGTCATTTTCTACATCGTCGCGGTAGATTGGCTCGGCTTTTTTCTCACTTCGCTTGTGATACTCGTCACCAGCTTTCGGCTGTTCGGCGTGCCGCTCGGAAAGTCGATCGTCATTGCGGCGATTGCGACGATGGTCATTCACTTCGCGTTTTATAAGTTGCTGCGCGTGCCCCTGCCTTGGGGCCTGTTCACCAACTACGCCTGGTAGAAAGCATGTGGGACACACTCGCCCAGGCCTTCTCGATGGTGTTCGAGCCATACACCATCCTGGTAATGGTGCTGGCGTCGCTGTTTGGGCTATTTGTTGGAGCCGTGCCCGGCTTGACCGCGACCATGGCTACGGCGCTTCTAGTACCTGTCACGTTCTTCATGCCACCGATTCCCGCGATCGCGGCGATCGTGACCGCTACGGCAATGGCAATTTTCTCCGGCGATATCCCCGGATGCCTGCTGCGAATTCCAGGCACGCCGGCGTCGGCTGCCTACACCGACGAGGCGTTCGCGATGACGAGGAAAGGCCAGGCGGAACTCGCGCTCGGCGCAGGCTTGGTGTTCTCGGCCATCGGAGGCTTGTTCGGCACCGTGGTGCTGATTCTCGCGGCACCCGCGCTGGCCGATATCGCGCTGCGTTTCAGCTCGTTCGAATATTTCTGGCTTGTTCTGCTCGGCCTGACGTGCGCGGTGTTCATCACGTCCGACCGTCCGCTGAAGGGATTGATCACGCTCTTCCTGGGTTTGCTGGTGGCGTGCGTGGGCCTGGGCAATCCCGCTGCGCATCCGCGCTTCACGTTCGGCAACAGCGAAATGATGGGCGGCATCGGCATGATCCCGATGATGATCGGCATGTTTGCCGTCTCGGAGATCATTCGCTTCGCGGTCGACACCAGCCCGCCCGCGGAGTTGGTCGTCGAGAAGGTCGGCAACGTCTTCGCCGGCCAATGGGCGCTCGCGAAGAAGTACTGGCGACAGATCCTGCGTGGCAGCTCACTGGGAACGCTGGTCGGAGCACTGCCCGGTGCCGGCGCCGACATCGCGGCGTGGATGTCATACGCCGTCAGCAAGAAATTTTCGAAGGAACCGCAGAAGTTCGGCACCGGCCACGTTGAAGGCATTGTCGAGTCGGGCTCCGCCAACAACAGTGCGCTGGCGGGCGCGTGGATTCCCGCTCTGGTGTTCGGTATTCCCGGCGATTCGATCACCGCCATCGTCATTGGCGTGCTTTACATGAAGAACATGAACCCGGGACCGACACTGTTTACGACCAACCCGCAAAACATTTACGCCGTGTTCCTGCTGTTCATCATTGCCAACATCATCATGGTGCCGCTCGGCATTCTGTGCATCAAAGCCGCCAAGCAAATTCTCAAAGTACCGCGCCGCATTCTGATGCCGTTGATTCTGCTGTTTTGCATCGTCGGAACGTTTGCGATCAATAACTCGATTTTTGACATCGGCGTGATGCTCGCCGCGGGCGTTATCGCCTATTTACTGGAAGAAAATGGATTTCCCATTGCCCCTGCCATTTTGGGTGTTGTCCTGGGCGGCATGCTCGAGGAGAACTTCATCACGTCGGTGATCAAGGCGGAAGGAAACTTGCTGGAGTTTGTGGCCCGGCCGATCGCAGCGACGCTGGCCGTCCTCACCGTTCTCGTCTGGTTTACCCCGATTTTGATGCGCAGGCTGCGCGCCCAGTCGCGACCTACACTGCGGTAGGCGCATGCTCCTCGCCCATATGCGAAGCCTCCGGGCACGCGCAATACCGAACATCAGCGCTTGTACTAAGCGCTCGCACATGTAGCGTGCCCCAACATTGGAGTTATGCCGCCAGGACAGAGCCATGAGCTATGCAGATTTGCCACGAAAGCAGTTTCAGTGGCAGCAGTTGTTTCCGCTGTTTGACAAGTTGCCACTCTGGGCCGGCTACTTGTTTGCCATTCTGTGCTGCGTCGGGATGGGGTACAGCTTGGGCAGTGCCAGGTCAACTTTCCCGGATCCGCGACAGGATCAGATCACTCTGATTGCCCTCACCGCCGGCGCTTTGTTTGTCATTTTTTTTCTGGACCGGACCCTGCGCAACGAGGAGCGTCGCCGCGCGCAGCGCGCGGAGGAACTCAGGCTTAGCAAGGAGGTCGTCGCCGTTGAGCTGCTCGATCCTGTTGACCCCGATGTGCTTCATGCACTGGATGAGATCGCGACCGCCAAAGGAGTTGATAGAGCAACCTTGGTCCCGGCGATTCTCAAGCAGTACATTGCGCGGAAATCGTTTGAAGCGCGCCTGCTGAACCGTCCTACGCAGGTGCCGACAAGCTATTACGAACCACGAAAGGCTTCTGGCGGTTGGCAGAAAACGGTGCCTGCCTGGTTGGAAACGTTACCGGGGTCGTTGGACGCGGAAACTCGCTGACGCCAAAAGCATCTCGTAGCAAGGACTGTCGCTTCAGCAGGTCAATCCAGCTAAGAAGTTGCAATGTCAATCATTAACGCGCTCGCAAGCGTCGCCGTCAAAGATTTGAACTCGTCGATCAAGTGGTACGAAGCGCTTCTTCGGAAGGCACCATCGAGGCCGATGCCTGAGACCGCAGAGTGGAGTTTCGACAGAGGCGGGTGGCTGCAGGTCTATCAGCTCCCGGGGCGTGCAGGTTCGGGTTCTTTCACGCTCGCCGTAGACAACATTGAAGAAGAGGTAGCGCGCCTGCACAAATTGAACATCGACACCAGTCAACGCACGTCAAACGAGAAGGTCAAGACGCTGATGATCACCGACCCCGATGGCAATCACATCGCGTTCGCTGAGGCCAGGGATCCCAGCTTAGCTCGGTGAGTACTAGGCGAGGTTGCTAGAGCAACTCAACTATCTGTGCCCGTATCAGCATGTGTTCCTCTGCAAACACTTTCTCACGTGGCGTTCGGTATTGGTTCCACCATGCGCGATCGAGCTCTTCTGTGATCACCTCATAAACAACTATATCGGTTCACACCAGGCTTGCCACCAGCGCATCGAGTGTCGCCATATCGACCGGCTTAACGAGATGTTGCTGGAAGCCTGAGGCAAGCGCTCGGTCACGATCGGATTCCTGACCGTAGCCAGTGATGGCAACTAGCCGCGCTTCCTTCAGGCTTGTCATCCCTCGCAGACGCACTGCAAGCTCGTAACCATCCATTACTGGTAGGCCGATATCAAGCAGGGCCGCCCCGAACGCATGTCCTGCGGCAAGATTCAGCGCCTGCGGGCCATCGTGCGCGACCACCACCTCGCAGCCGTGCAGTCTCAGCGCCGCGGCGAGCATCTCCGCTGCGTCTTCGTTGTCGTCTACGACAAGAATGCGAAGTCTGTTCGCCGCATTGCCATGCCGCACTATTGGCTCTATCGACGGCTCAGCTGCCGCCGCGGCTCGATTGGCTATTGGCAAACGGACAACAAACTCGCTGCCCTCGTCACTGCCATCGCTGTGCGCCGACACGTTGCCGTCGTGCTGCTCAACGAGGTTCTTGACAATGGTGAGGCCCAGACCCAAGCCTCCCAAAGCGCGGTCGCTGGCTTGCCTGCCTTGAACGAATAGGCCAAAGATGTGAGGCAACACCTCTGCTGACATTCCTATGCCGTTATCTCGTACGCTTATCACAATGTCGGCGCCGTCGACCGTTGCTGATACTTCGATGCGCCCTCCGGGCGACGTGTACTTGCACGCGTTGGTGAGCAGATTGGTAATGACCTGGGTGAGCCGCGCCGGATCTCCATCGACCAGGAGACCGCCTCGCGGAACATCAAGCACCAGTTGGTGCGCACTTTGTTCAAACAGTGGACTCGCTATCTCGACCGCGCTCGTGACAATCTCAGCAAGCTCCACCAGCTCGCGCTTCAACTGCACTTTTCCACGCGCGATTCGCGACACATCGAGAAGATCGTCGACAAGTCGTGTCAAGTGATCGACCTGGCGTTCGATGACGGTACGTTCGCGCTCGAACGATTTCTCCCCACGCAGCTTCATTAATTGAAGGGCGGTCGCGATAGGCGCAAGGGGGTTTCGTAGTTCATGGCCAAGCATTGCCAGGAACTCGTCTTTGGCGCGATTGGCTGATCGTGCCGCCTCGAGGAGCGCCTGTCGCTCATGCTCCACGCGGGCACGCTCGATTGATTCCCAGCATCGGCTTGCCACCTGCTGCACGAGCTCAACCTCTGATGCCGACCAGGTTCTCGGCTCTTTGGTGTGGACGGCCATTGCTGCGACGAATCTCCCGGACTTGAGTATCGGGACGCAGATGACTGCGCGGATGGCGGTCATTACGTATGAACGTCGATCGTCTTCGTCGAGGCGCGGGTCGGTTCCACTGTCTTCAACGACATATGCCTCGCCGGCGCGCATCAGCCTTAGACACTCGGTGCCGAACTGCCGAAACCGATATCGCCCAACGATGCTTTCCACGCCCTGCGTGTAGTTGCCGGTCAGCCCAAACGTGTCCTGATCATCTTCGACAAAGGCGTATGCGCATCGATTGACCTTCAGGTACTCACCCAACATGCGTGCGGCCGTAAAGGTTATGTCCTCGGGCTTTACCAAAGGGCGGACAGCGTCGTCTACACGCAGCAGCAGCCGGTCGCTCGCGATGTCCTGCACCACTCCGAACATGCCAAGTACATTGCCCGCATCGTCGTAATGGCCGTGGCCGCTCGCGATAACCCACCGCTCGCGGCCGTCCTTAACAAAGCGGTGTTCCATCGAGTACATGCGGCGTTCGCGCAGTGCAGAAGCAACCGCGACTCTTGCAAACTCCCGATCTTCTGGGTGCATCAGTTCAAGCATCTCTGCACGGGTTATCGGCGGCGCCAAGGCAACACCAAAAATCTCGGCCGCGCGCACCGAGAATGTCATCAGGTCGCTCCGCGCATCCCACTCCCATGCGCCAAGCCGCGCAGCTGCCAACGCAAGGTCGAGGTGTTTGTCGTCACCCGGCCGCAGAAGTGATGCTGGGTGTTGCCCAACCGCCTCGGGCGGTTTCACCGGGAGTACAGCGGCCTACCCATTGGATGGCTAGGGCTTGAAGGTTGAGAGGTAGTGCGCCAAGTTTGCCAAGTCCGCGTCATTCAGCCCATACAGCACTGCAGCCATGATGGTGTCACGGCCCGGTCCCGGGTTGTCGCGAAACTGTTTCATTGAGTGGACGAGATACGTCTCGTCCTGGCCTGCAAGACGCGGGACCTGATTCTGGCCTTTGTAGTCAGACAAGTGACAGGTGCCGCACAACATCTTGCTCGCCGTTGCGGCGCCAAGCCGCGTTTTCTCTCGATTAGGCGCTCCGGGTTTATACGTGAGCGCTTGCGCAGCGTAGTGCTGAGCGAGGGCGACGATGGTCTCATCACTCATCCCGGTCACGATCTCTTTCATCTGCGGAACGTCGCGCAGCCCTTCGCGGATAAGCACAAGCTGATTCTCGACAAACAGCTTAGGCTGACCGGCCAGCGACGGTGTCAGCGGAATTTGTGAATTGCCTTCGGGCCCGTGACAAGCGTTGCACGTGGCGACAGCCGGCAGGGGCTGCTGCGCCGCCACCGCGCTGTGTAAAAGCAGCAGCGACGACGCGATTGCAAGCCCCGCCAGCGAGCGCTTTACGCGCTCACCGCGCATACGTGATGCGGTAAATGGCACCGAGTTGTTCGTCGGAGACCAGCAGCGATCCGTCGGGTAGTTGCAGCAGGTAAGTAGGCCGGCCGCTGAACGCATCGTTACTCGCATCTAGAAAGCCTGTCATGAACGGCTCCACTTTCGCGTTCTTGCCATCTGCATCGCTGCGCACTGTGACGACGTCGTAGCCTGATTTCTGCGTACGGTTCCAAGAGCCCTTGCGCGCAACGAACATCACGTTGCGGTACTCGGCAGGAAACATGCTGCCGGTATAAAAGTGCACGCCCATCACGGCGGTGTGTGGGCCCATCGTCGTCACCGGCAGCGTCACGCCGTCGCACGCGTTGGCTTTCTTAATGTCTTTGTCAACGACACCGTTCGCATGGCAATACGGAAAGCCGAAGTTGGCGCCGGTTTTAGACAAGCGGTTCAACTCATCTTCGGGCTCGTTGTCACCCATCCAGTCGCGCCCATGATCGGTGAACCACATTTCCTTCGTCGTCGGGTGCCACGCGAAGCCTTGCGTGTTGCGCACCCCGCGTGCGATCACTTCCATGCCAGAGCCGTCGGCGTTGTAGCGCCGAATCTGCGCGTACTCGGCGGTCGGCTCGCAAATGTTGCACGGCGCACCGAACGGCACGTATAACTTGTTATCCGGACCGAACGCGATGTACTTCCAGTTGTGGTGCTGCTCCTTCGGCAGGGCAAATGCGGCGGTCATGTCGACCGGTGCGACCGCCGGGTTCTTCTCGATGCCGTCATATCGCAGCGCTTTGTCGATCGCGATCACGTAGAGCGCACCATCTTTGATCGCAACGCCGGCTGGCTGCACCAGCTTGTCAACGACAACGCGGCTCGTGCGCTGCGTTCCCGTGTCGGTCACTTCGTACACGCGCCCGATGCCGCGCGTGCCGATATAGATCTTGCCGCTGTCGCCCCGGGCCATCGCCCGCGCGCCCGGCATGCCGCTCGCCCACACTTCCGCCTTAAAGCCGGGCGGCAATTTGAAATTGGAGAGCGGGATTTCGCTCGCCGGCGTGGCTGTCATGCGGCCGGCGTGCGGAGCCAACTTTGAAGTGGCCTGATCAGATGTTCGACCCTGCTGCCAGGCCGGCGGGGGGGCTACCGCGGCGGTGGGCGCTGCCGCCGTCGCCACGACGGGAGCAGATGTTGTGCTCGTAGACTGGCAAGCCGCGACTAAAAGCAGAGAAGCCGCAGCTAATGCGATTCTCGTGATCATGATGTCTCCCTCGTATTTTTAGAACGCAGCGATTGCCTGCGCGTTGATTATGGAGCAATCGTCAGACCGGCAGCAGCGACTGATCACCGTCCTGCTGTGCAATATGCACATAGGGAACAGCGATTGCTGCATATGGTTCACAACCAAAAAGTGAGGATCACGAATGGAAACTACAGCCCCCAAGACCGGATATAGCGGCGCAGTAAGCGGCACTTCAACAGTGGGTAGCAGCGGCACGGGCGGCACATCAACGATGGGCGGCAGCACAAGCGGCACATCAACGATGGGCGGCGCCGCAGGCGGAACATCAACGATGGGCGGCGGCGGCAGGTTCGAGGCTAACCGCACCGCTGATAGCGCTCATGGCAGCGTTGATCAGGTGGCGCAGGGCGCGCACGACACCGTTGATCGGATTGCTGCCAAGGCTGGTCCTGCCATGGACCGGATGCGTTCTGCAGCAAGCGATGTACAAACAACAGCGTCCGCAAAGTACGACGATTTCATCAACGCAGAGTGGGTAGAGACGGCGCGTGACGAGGTTCGGGCACGACCGCTGGCCGCGGTTGGCATCGCTCTTGCGGCAGGCCTGTTGATTAGTCGTTTGCTCTGACCGATTGCGCGGCAGTGTGCCGCGCGGAATGCTATCGGCGTGTTCGCTTATACCGGGCGGGCGCGCCGCGCTTTTGGTGGCCGGCGCTTGTGTCGGGTGAGCGTGGCTGCATGCAAGTTCTATGGAGCTCAAAGTGCGAATAGGGTACCGGTTGCGAGGAATGTTGATGATCGCGTCGCTTATCTCGCTGCTTGCCTGCGACCCAGGCGGACGCGCGTATGAGGATGTGCGGTTGGGCCAGTTGAAAGAGGGAGAGTCGACCGAGCAGCAGGTGCGTCACCTCTTCGGTCCTCCGTCTGCAGTGCGGGACGGTAGTGGCGGCAAGGGCTTGGTTTATCCCCTTGGTCCCGAGGGCGCGCACACCTTGGTTATTCGCATCGACACCAACGGCAAATATCAGGGCAGGGAAAATCTTCTTACGCGCGCAAATTTCAACCGGGTTGCGCGTGGACAAAAGGAGTCAGACGTCGTCGACTTACTCGGCCCGCCCGGCCGCACCCAGAAATATGCATTGAAACGGGAGACGGCGTGGGAATGGCGCTTTCTCGATGGCCAAGAAACGCGCCTGTTCGTAGTGATGTTCGATGCCGGAGGTACGGTGGTCAGTTCTGCAATCGAAGAAGATCCACGCCGCGTCGGCGCATGAACTGAGTGAGTGTTACCTCCTGATTTACAACGATGGATGACGCAGCTCCACGTTCTTGTTCCCTATAACCAAGTACTCGATTTTGCGAAGCAAATAATCGGTGCGCCAATCCAACGGTCCATGGGTTGGCCGCGCCGCGTGCACGACATCGAAAAGCAGTCAACACCGTCTATGACTATCCCAACCACTTTGGAATCGGCGAGTTCGGATACTGCACGTCCGAGTTGATTTTCTATCCAAAGATCGGGATAAGAAGCGTGCGCTTCTGTGGGGGGCCGGAAAAAGCCGCCCTTACGAAACATTGCGCACAGGTCATCAGGTCATTCTCGCCATGACGAGAAGCCGGTCATAGCGTCACCGAGATTCAGTGACGTACGCTCTCAGGATACCGAGGTAGAACTGCCAATGAGCGAGCGTCAAATGAACGCCTTGGATCCCTGCGTGACGCCGAGCGAGATCGTGCGCCACCTGAATCAGTACGTCATTGGCCAGGACGAAGCCAAGAAGACACTGGCCGTCGCGGTTTACGCGCACTACAAGAAGCTCGCACTCTCGAACGAGACGGGACTCGAGATTACCAAGAGCAACGTGCTGTTGGTTGGTCCGACCGGCACCGGCAAGACGCTACTCTGCGAATCGCTTGCGCGGCTGCTGAAGGTCCCGTTCGTCACTGCAGACGCCACTTCGCTTGCGCAGTCCCGTTACGTCAACGATGAGATCCAGGAAATTCTTGAGCGCCTGCATGACAAGGCTGAGGGCGAGGTTACGCGAACGCAGCACGGCATCGTGTTCATCGACGAGATTGACAAGCTGAAATCGGCGTCAGCCGTCTCGGACCGTGGTCCGTCCGGTGAAAGCGTGCAGCATGCGTTGCTGAAGATTATGGAAGGTGCGCCGGTGCGACTTGCAAGCGGCGAGTACCTCGACACGACGCACGTTCTCTTTATCTGCGGCGGGGCGTTTGTCGGGCTGAATGCCATCATGTCGAACAACCAAGGCTTCGGCTTCATCTCCACGTCGGAAGAAGACAACCGGCGCATGATCGAGCGGCTGAATGAACGCGTGAAGCCGACCGACCTTGTCGAATTCGGCCTGATCCCCGAGTTCAGCGGGCGGCTCACCACCGTTGCACGACTGCGCGACCTGTCGCGCGACATGCTGGTCAGGATCATGACCGAGCCGCGCAACTGCATTTACCGGCAGTTTCAGGCGATCCTGAAGGTGCAGGGCGTCGATCTCGTCGTCGCACTACGCGCATTCGAAGAGATCGCTGACCTGGCCGTCGAGTACAAGTCAGGCGCCCGCAGCCTGCGTGGACTGTTCGAGGAACTGATTGCGCCGGTGCTGTACGCGGTACCCGATCACCCGGAAATCAGGCGCGTTGAACTGTCGTCGATCTTTTCCGAGCCGCGATATATGCGCGCAGGTTGACGACTAAGGGACAAGGACTACCGGAACCACTGCAACACAACGATCACGACGCACCCACCAAGCACACCCGCGAGCAAATTACGCTTCGTAACGGCGAAGTACATCACCACTGCACATCCCGTCGCACCCATCCGCTCGACCAAACTTGTGGTTGCCAACACACCGATCGGCTCTACCAGCATCCGCGCCACCAGCCCCGCAATCATTGCGAGCGCCACGGCTCCCATCCAATTGAATATCTCGCCATCAGGATCGAGCCGGCCTGCTACTGCAACGCCAAGCGCCCGCCAAAGATAAGTGCCTGCCGCGCAGGCAATGACGAGCAGCGACAGGTACCCCACGCCGGCGTCACTCACGCTGCCCGTCTCCAGCGATGCAAAGCGTAGGCAGCACTGCCTCCCACCAATCCGGCGGCAAGCAAGCTCCACTGCGGAGCGAACATATGCGCAACGGGTCCAGTGACCGCGCCCGCAATGAGCGCGAGGCGGCCCAGCGCAGCTTTCGTTTCACCGGCGAGGATCAGCAGGAAATAGATTGGATTCATGAACACCAGGCCGAGTTTGACGAGCTCGCTCATCTGCCCCGCGAGGAAATATCCGACCGGGCTAGCGGCGGCGCATGCGATCCAGCACAACAGCGCGAAGCCGAGGAAGTACGGCAAACGCTGTTCAGCCGGCAGTTGGGGTACGCGGTTCACTGCTGCGACCCAACCCGTCATCGCGACCACGTGTGCGGACGCGTACATCTGCCCGCGCGAGTACCTCGGGTGCCGCATCATTGCTGACAGTACCGTCGTCATTGGTAGAAACCGTGAAGCCGAAAGACTGACGGCGAGAACGATCAGCACGAGCTGTGCGCTCATCGCATGCATTTCGAGCATGATCAGCTGGCCGGGAAGCGCAAAGATCAACAACGTGGACGCGACGATCAACCATAGGGGAAAGTCGAAGCCCGAAGCCAGCGCTCCGTAGCCGACATAACCCGCGGCGAGTACAGCGATTGGCGCTCCCATCGCATCGCGCGCACCGGCCATGAGAGCAGCGCGCGGGGTGGGGTAGCCAGTCGTTGGTTCGTCCATGTGTGGCGATGCTTGTTGGTGTCGCAGCGTTTCAAACTACTCAACATGCTGAGTAGACAAGTCGCGATCCGATCAGCTCAAAAGTTAAGGGCTACGCTCCTGCGAAAACATCCGCAGCGCAAATCGCCCGGCGTCAGTTTCCCGAAAGCGCAAGATCTCCTCGCGCATTTCGGAAGGTACGGCGTCGAGTGCGGGCTGGACAGCGCGGCACTCGGGGGGAAGCAGCACCGGCGCCGCGAGCGAGGCGAAGGTCATGTCGGCTGCGGTGAAACGATCGCCGACCAAAAACCGGCGGCCGCTACTCAGCAGTCCGTCTACATGCCGAAACTCGCCGTGGACGCGCTCGAGTGAACGCTGCGCATTCTCCGGCGTGATCTTGTATGCCATGCGAACCAGCCGGCGCACCATCGGCGTGATCACCTGAATCACGCTCGCCTCGATCGGCGGCACGCCGCGTGCCCAGAGCGAGCGCATCGACTTCGTCTGCGGCAGCGCGTGCCCATACGCCCAACGACGCGTATGCGGACCAAGCTCCTTGTCGAACCGCTCCTCGAGCGTCTCCACTTCGCTTCGCAGCTCGGCATCGCGCGGGAAAAGCAAATCCCCGCCGGAGACCGTATCCAAGTGCTTGAGAATGTCGGTCGAATCACTGAAACGATTGCTTCGGTGGACCAGCACTGGCACGGTGCCACGCTCATTACGCTTGGTTGCAAGCCTATGCAGCAATGGCGCGTGCGGCTCTTCGCGGTACGGTAGCGCGACCCGGTCGAGCGCCCAGCGCGCCTTCTCGCAGTAGTGACTGAGCGGGATGGTGATCAGAATGGCGGGCGCTGTGTCGTTGGCGGTCATGGGTCGGCCCTGAAAATCGAGCATCGCATCTTGGATTTTCATGGTGGTCACTGTACCGCTCGACGTAATCAAACGAACGTTGATCGCAGAACGTTTTACCGGCGCTGGCGAAGGCTCCGCAACACGATCCAGACCAGAAGCGCGGCGACGATGACTGCGCCGAGCCCGAACGCGCCGCGACACACGAGTTCCGAGCCAATACCGCTGAGAAACGGTCCGCTCACTGAACACTCGCGCGCACCGGGGCCGAAGGCAACCCATGCTCCCGGCACGAGCAATGACACTACGCATGCAATAACCAGCCATGCATACATACGACCAAGTGCGAACTCATCAGCCATGATGGTGAGGCCGGCGAACACGAACGCTGCGCACGCCACGTAGGCGACCCACGCCGGAACATTAAGTCCTTCCGGGTGCAGGGTGATCATCGCGGCCGTTAGTAACCCGGCCACGGTAGACATCAAAGCACCGATCAAGCGCTGTCTACGTTCGGTCATGGAGCGCACTCTAAGTACATTTCGCATCAATGAAGCAACTGCTCGACAACATCTTTTGGCACGCACTATCCGGCCCGCAGGCCAAGTTCGCCGCAGGCAATGGTGCTGCGCGCCGCTACGCGCCAGGCTTCTCGCCGATCGTCGCCTTCGCCGCTCAAATCCGCCCGGACCTCTCTGCACTCGCGGCGTTCTGCCAGCCCGGCGAACACTTCTACACGGAGGGGTGGACCGGCGCAGCTTCAACGGGCTGGCACATCAAAGTCGAGTCGACGATGCTCAAGATGGTCTGGGAAGCCGGCATGCCGCCGATGGACGAAGCCCCGGACGCGGTGCGGCTGAATGCGAAGCACGCACCGCAGGCACTCGAGCTTGCCGAGCTCACGCATCCCGGTCCGTTCGGCTTGCGCACCATCGAGCTTGGGGAATACTTTGGTGTCTTCGATGGCGCGCAGTTGATTGCGATGGCCGGCGAGCGCTCGCACGCCGGCCTGCTGCGAGAGGTCAGCGGCGTCTGCACGCATCCTGACTTTCAGGGCCGTGGTCTCGCGAAGCGGCTGATGCTGAAGCTGATTCGCAGAGAGATGCTGCGCAACGAAACTCCGTTCCTGCACGTAATGCACGACAACAGCGGCGCGCGCCGGTTGTACGAGCGGATGGGGTTTCGCAACTACAAGGAAACCGTTGTGCGCGTCATTTCACGAGACTGAGCAAAGAGTGCGGAGAACGAACGGAGCGTGGCTCGGCAAGTGCTACTAAGCAGCTGCAGCCTTGCGTACCAGTGCGATCGTGCGCGCTTTCGGATCAACGCGAATGACATCTCGGTTGGAAAATTGATCGAGAGCGTTCATTGACCATCCTTCCGTGATCGGAATCTTTGCCAGCACGGCGCCCTGCACCATCACCGGATT
>DATLOA010000093.1:0-4004 GCA_035536515.1 Burkholderiaceae bacterium
CTCACCGGGCAACCGGATTTCGCAACGATGGTGATGGACTTTGTTCCGGACAAGCGCAACGTCGAGCTAAAGAGTTTGAAGCTTTATATGTGGTCATACCGCAGCGAGGGCGTGTTTCACGAGGCGGTGACGAACGCCATCCTCGACGACCTGGTCAAAGCGCTCGCGCCGCGCTTTATCCGTCTGACTGCGAAGTGGTACGTGCGCGGGGGAATATTCACGACCGTCACCGCCGAGCATTGCAAGAAAGGCTGGAAGCCCGCGCCAGTGGTACACGTGCGCGACGAAGCGTCGAGTAGACCGACTCGCGAGTAATGGATTGAATCCCGATCTCGATCGCCTGCAGCCGTACCCGTTTGAGCGGCTGCGGCAACTCCTCGCCGGCATTACACCCGCCAAAGAATTTGCGCCGATCAACCTGTCGATCGGCGAGCCGAAGCACCCGACTCCGCCGTTCATCGTCGAGGCTTACGCCAAAGCGCTGTCTGGTATCGCGAGCTATCCGCTAACCGCCGGCATTCCGCAATTGCGCGAAGCATTCGCCACCTGGGCCATGCGGCGTTACCAGCTTAAGGCGCTCGATTCGTCGACGCAGGTAATGCCGGTGACCGGCACGCGCGAAGCGCTGTTTGCGTTCGCACAGACGGTGATCGATCGCAGCCGTGACGCGCGCGTGGTGGCACCGAATCCGTTCTATCAAATCTACGAGGGCGCGGCGCTGCTGGCAGGGGCAAAGCCCATTTACTTGCCCACTACCGCTGATGATGGCTTCCGTATGCGGTTCGACACCTTGACGGCCGCCGACTTGCGCAACGTTCAACTCGTCTACGTCTGCTCGCCCGGCAACCCCACCGGTCACGTGATGACGCTCGAAGAGTGGAAGTACTTGTTCGAGCTTTCCGATCGCTATGGATTCGTGATCGCATCCGATGAGTGCTATTCGGAGATTTACTTCGAAGAAGGCAAGCCGCCGCTGGGTAGCCTGCAGGCGGCGGCTGAGCTGGGTCGAGATGGCTTTGAGCGGCTCGTGATGTTCTGCAGCTTGTCGAAGCGATCGAGCGTGCCGGGAATGCGCTCGGGGTTCGTTGCGGGCGACTCGGGTGTGCTGCAAGAATTCCTGCTGTATCGCACATATCACGGCACTGCGATGAGCGTCGCCGTGCAGCACGCGAGCATCGCCGCCTGGCAGGACGAAGCACACGTGGTCGAGAACCGCAGGCTGTACGCGCACAAATTCGAGCAGGCCACGCCGCCGATCAACTCGCGGCTTCCGTGCTCGATCCCCGATGCGGCGTTTTACCTGTGGGCGCGCACGCCGGGCAGCGATACCGAATACGCGAAGCAGTTGTATGCACAGAGAAACGTGACGGTGCTGCCAGGCAGCTATCTGTCGCGCGACGCGAGCGGCCGCAATCCCGGTCAAGGCTATGTCAGGATTGCATTGGTTGCATCACCGGCGGAAGCCGCCGAGGCTGCTACCCGCATCGCATCTCTCGATCTCGAAAGTTTCTGATGAATCTCGAAACCGTTATTAACGAGGCGCACGAGCAGCGTGCGACGATCACTGCAGCTTCAGCGCCGCCCGAAGTGCGCTCGGCCGTCGAGGAAACGATCTCGCAGCTTGATGCGGGCACGCTACGAGTAGCCGAAAAGCGCGCCGGGCAGTGGATCGTGCATCAATGGGTGAAAAAAGCCGTGTTGCTGTCGTTCCGCTTGAATGACAACGCACCGATGCAGGGTGGCTTCGCGCAGTTCTATGACAAGGTACCTAACAAGTTTGCAGCATGGGACAGCGCTGCATTCGCACAGTCGGGTGTGCGGGTAGTGCCGCCGGCGGTCGCCCGGCGAGGCAGTTTTGTCGCGAAGAACGTCGTGATGATGCCGTCGTTCGTCAACATCGGCGCGTATGTTGATGAAGGCACGATGGTCGACACATGGGTCACCGTCGGCTCGTGCGCGCAGATCGGCAAACACGTACATTTATCGGGCGGCGTCGGCATCGGAGGGGTGCTGGAGCCGCTGCAGGCAAATCCCACGATCATCGAGGACAACTGCTTCATCGGCGCTCGCTCGGAAATCGTCGAGGGTGTAATCGTCGAGGAAAACTCGGTCATCTCAATGGGCGTGTACATCAGCCAAAGCACCAAAATCTACGACCGCGCCACAGGCAAAATCAGCTACGGCCGCGTGCCGGCAGGCTCAGTCGTCGTTTCGGGCAATCTGCCGTCGGCCGATGGCAAATACAGCCTGTACTGCGCGGTGATCGTCAAGAAGGTTGACGCCGGTACGCGAGCGAAGACTGCGATTAACGAGTTGCTGCGGGATTAGTGCAATACCTGATCCTCAGCCCATAAATTCGCCCACTTTTCATCCGTTTGGCGGTATGCCAAGCGCCAATTTCGCGCTTTATCCTTGCCGCTCTGATTTGACGCGGAAGCCGACCGATGTCCCTGGAGCGCATGTTTAATCTGATGGCCGAGAAGCAGGCGTCGGATCTGTTTTTCTCGGTCGGCTCGCCGATCACGATCAAAATCAACGGTGTGTGCGTGCCAATCAATCAGGATCGGCTCGCGCCGCAGGCAATCGTCTCGCTGCTGGCCGAGCGTCTGACGGACGCGCACTTTCGTGAGCTCGAAGATTCGCGTGAGCTGAACATCGGCCTGCCGGTGCAAGGCATCGGCAGTTTTCGCCTGAGCGCATTTCTGCAGCGCGGGTCGATCTCGGCCGTCATTCGTTTCATTCCGCACGACGTACCAAAACTCGACGCGCTGCACCTGCCGGAGGTGCTGAAAGACCTGATCATGGAGCGGCGCGGCATGATCCTCGTCGTCGGTGCGGCGGGCTCGGGTAAATCGACGACCATTGCTTCGATGCTCGACCATCGCAACGAGCTAACCACCGGCCACGTGCTGACGTTCGAAGATCCGATCGAGTATCTGTTCCGCAACAAGAAGTCGATCATCAATCAGCGCGAGATCGGCTCCGATGCCAGGACGCTGCAGGCTGCTTTGCGCAGCGCGATGCGGCAAGCGCCGGACGTCATCTTCATCGGTGAGATTCGCGATCGCGACACGATGAGCGCCGCAATTGCGTATTCGATGTCGGGTCACTTGGTGGTCGCGACACTGCACGCCACCAACAGTGCCCACGCGTTGAACCGCGTGATCAGCTTCTATCCGCCCGAAACTCGCCAGGCGCTATTCCAGGACATGTCGGTCGCGATGAAGGCAATCGTGTCGCAGCGACTGATCCGCTCGAAGCGCGGCGGCCGCGTGCCGTCGGTCGAAGTGCTGATGAACACGCGCCACATTGCGGATTTGATCGAGCGCGGCGACGTGCCGGCGATCAAGGAAGCGATGGAGCAAAGCCTTGCGCCGGAAAGTATTTCGTTCGAGCAGAGTCTGTATACGTTGATCCAGGCCGACCAGATTACGCGCGAAGATGCGCTGGCCGCCGCCGACTCACAAAACAACTTGCTCTGGTTCATCAACAACGCAGGCAAGCCACTGACCAAAGCCGAGCGTCAACAGCGCGCTGAATCGGGGCAAGACGCGTCGTTCTCCGAGTTCACACTGAACATATAGGCAGCAGCTGCAGCGCTGCCGTTAGAATCGGCGGTCCCCGATGACCGCCACTCTTGAACTCGCCCAGCAGTTGATTGCCCGCCGATCAGTTACGCCGGCCGACGACGGCTGCCAGGCTCTGATCGCCGAGCGCTTGCGTCCGATTGGATTCGGCAACGAAACCATCGCGGCCAACGGGGTGACCAACGCATGGCTGCGCCGTGGTGATGCTGCTCCCGTTTTCGTTTTTGCGGGCCATACCGACGTCGTGCCCTCCGGCCCGCTCGACAAATGGACATCAGATCCCTTCAAGCCGACGATTCGAAATGGGTCGCTGTACGGACGAGGCGCGGCGGACATGAAAAGTTCGGTGGCTGCATTCGTCGTCGCCACCGAGCAGTTCGTCAGTGCGCACGCCGCGCATCGCGGCTCGATCGCGTT
>DATLOA010000094.1:0-6175 GCA_035536515.1 Burkholderiaceae bacterium
GTCGAGGACGCGGTGCCGCGCCTGCTCGAAGCCGCGCTTGAGCGCGCTCTCGAACGCAATCGCATCGGCCGATCCATGGCTTTTGATCACAAGCCCGCGCAAGCCGAGCAAGCTCGCGCCATTGTGGCGCCGATGGTCGACGCGCCGTTTAAAGCGCCGCAAGACCGGTAACGCGGCGATCGCCTGCAGGCGCGACAGCGCACCGCGCGTGAACTCCTCGCGCACAAATCCCGCGAGCATCAGCGCCAGCCCTTCGGATGTCTTCAGCGCAACATTACCGACAAAGCCATCGCACACGATCACGTCTGCCGTGCCTTTGAAGATGTCGTTGCCTTCGACGTTGCCCACGAAGTTAAGCGGGCTCGCGCGCAACAGCTCGGCGGCCTGCTTCACAACCTCGTTGCCCTTGATCAGCTCCTCGCCGATGTTGAGCAGTCCCACCGTCGGACGATCGATCTCTTCCACCGCCGCGACCAGCGCACTGCCGAGCACGGCAAACTGCACCAAGTGTTCTGGACTGCAGTCGACATTGGCGCCGAGATCGAGCACGGTCGTGACGCCACCCTTCTGGTTCGGCAGCACCGCCGCGATCGCCGGACGATCAATACCGTCGAGCGTCTTTAGCACGAAACGAGCGATTGCCATCAATGCGCCGGTGTTGCCGGCGCTGACGCACACATCGGCGCGACCTTCTTTGACAAGATTGATCGCAACGCGCATCGACGAGTTGCGCTTGGTGCGCATCGCGATCGCCGGTGCATCGCCGCTTTCGACCACCTCGTCGGCGTGCTGCAACTCGACGCGATCGTGACATCTACCCTTAAGTGCCGCTTCGACGTCGGGGCGGCGGCCGACCAACACGAGCTGCGCATCCGTCTGATGTTCGACAAACGCGAGCGACGCCGGCACGGTCACGGCACAGCCGTGGTCGCCGCCCATGCAATCAACGGCGATTCGAGTCGTCACAGTGAAATCGCTCGCACGCCGATCGAATCAGTGCGCGCGGTGCGATTTACTCGTCGCTCTTGGTCTGAATGACCTTCTTGCCGCGGTAAAAACCGGTTGGGCTGACGTGGTGGCGACGGTGAACCTCTCCGGTGGTCGGCTCGATCGCCGTTGGAGGATTCGTCAAAAAGTCATGGGAGCGGTGCATCCCACGCTTCGAAGATGACTTCTTGTTTTGCTGGACAGCCATGGCTAACCCCGCGGAAAGGCGGCGATTGTACCCGAGCACCCCCGCGCGAGGCACTAGTGGCGTGCGCCGTCGTCGCCTCGCGAAGCCAGCAGGGCCGCAAACGGATTCGGCGCGGCAATCTCGGTCGGATCAAGATCCGATGCCAACGGTACCGCGCATTCTTCGTGACGCGGCACCAGCGGCAGCGACAGAATCACCTCATCCTCGACCCAATCGTAAATGCTCATATTTTTCGATCCGACGACCGCGTCGACCTCATCGTCTTCGATCGGAAGTGAGTTGAGCTCCTCCTCGCTGGCGACGAAACGAATTTGCGTCGTTCGATCAAGCGCGAATTCGAGCGGACCGTTGCAACGTTGGCACGTCAACGTCAGTAACGCAGCGACATGCAAATCGGCGGCCGGATGACCTTCGTCATCGATCAGTCCGGCGATTTCGTATCGAATGTCTCCTTGCGCGCTCGTGACGAACTCAGCCAGGCGGCCCAGCTCACTGATCGCGACCTCGCCTTCGATTCGACGGCGCGAGCGCGCCAGCTCGAAACTATCGATCGCCGGCGAGGGAACAGGAGCATCGGTAATGTGGCGCTGTCGCACGGCGCAACTACACTTGTTAAATGGCTCGTCCGCCGATCGTACTCGCCTCGACGTCGCGTTACCGGCGCGAATTGCTCGAGCGATTGCGGCTGCCGTTCGTTGTGCACGCGCCGCAGGTAGATGAGGCCACACTACCCGGCGAAACACCGCGCAAAACTGCGCTGCGGCTGGCGCACCGCAAGGCGACAGACGTCGTGGCGCGCGTGCCGGGCGCCGTCGTCATCGGATCGGATCAGACATTGGACCTGGACGGAATTACGCTGAGCAAGCCACTTTTGCATCAGATGGCGCTTGCGCAGCTGCAATCGTTGCAGGGACGCACCGCCGTTTTTTACACCGCGCTCGCTGTAATCGGACCCGCGGCAGAAAACATTCGGATCGACTGCGTGCCGACCACCGTGACGTTTCGAAAGCTGCCAGCCGCGCAGCTTGACGCGTACTTGCGCGCCGACCAGCCGTACGACTGCGCGGGAGCGGCGAAGATCGAATCGCTCGGCATTGCATTGATAGAACGCGCCGAATCGGACGATCCGACAGCGCTGATTGGGCTGCCGCTGATTCGATTGACGTCGATGCTCGCGTCGGCCGGCATCGACGTGCTTGCATGAGAAGCGGCACGCTGTATCTGCTGCCGGCGCCGATTTCAACCGCTTCGCTCGATGCAGTGTTGCCGCCGGACGTGATCAAGGTCGCGCGCACCATCGAACATTTTTTGGCGGAAGATGCCAAGGCGACGCGCGCCTTCCTGAAGCAGCTTTCTCACCCGAAATCGTTGCGCGAGCTATCGATCGTTGAAATAGGTCACGCGCCGCGTGAGGAAGACGCCGTGCAGTGGCTGGCACCTTTGAGCAATGGCGTCGATGTCGCGGTCGTTTCAGAGGCCGGCTGCCCTGCGATCGCCGATCCGGGCGCGATACTGGCCGCTGCGGCTCATCGCAATGGGTGGCGCGTGCAACCGCTGGTGGGTCCGTCGTCGATCGTACTGGCGCTGATGGCGAGCGGGTTGAACGGCCAGCGCTTTCGCTTTGTCGGCTACCTGCCAATCGCCGCTGCCGCACGCGTGGCAGCGATCCACGCACTGGAGAGCGAATCAAAAGGCGAAACGCAGATTTTTATCGAGACACCGTATCGAAACGTCGCACTGTTCGAAGCATTGCTGCAACACTGCCGGCCGGCGACACGACTCGCGGTGGCGGTTGATCTGACCGGTGCCGGCCAGTTCGTTCGCCAGTCCACCGTTGAAGATTGGCGCCGCCTGCCTGTCGCGGCTCGGCCCATGCTAGCCAGGCAACCTGCGGTGTTTTGTCTGCTCGCCTAGCTGTTTGGTCGAGGCGGCTCGGCATAGCCGTCTGGCCGCCACAGCACGCGGCCGTTTTGTTCGACAACGTGCAGAGCGCGCAGACCTCCATAACCGGTGCACGCGCCGCCGCGGCATGCGCCGGTGACTGGGTCATAAAACGCACCGTGGGTCGAGCACAACAGGGACTCGGCCTCGAAGTCGAAGAACATGCCGGGCTGCCAGTCCAGTTCCATTGCCACATGCGCGCAGCGATTCAGATAGGCAAACGCGAGCCCGCCGTAGCGAATTGCGAACGCCGGTGCATTGCGCCCCCCGACGTCGACTTCGAACCGAACTCCGTGGCCGCCACTGATTAGATCGGACGACGCGCAGATATCGATTAGTTGTTCGCTTTCAGCCACGCGCGCAGCTCCGGTACCGATCCAACCAGCGTCAATGCGCCGTAAGACGCAAGGTGTGCGTGCAAGTGCGCGCCGTACGTAACACCGACACTCGGCACACCGGCGGCCACCGCCATTTGCAGATCGTGCGTAGTGTCACCGATCATCAGCATGCGCTGCGGCGGGACGTCGAGCTCATCGGCAAGCTCGCGTAGCATCGCTGGATGCGGCTTCGAGTGTGACTCGTCGGCACACTTCGACGCAGCAAAGAGATGCCCTAACCCGCTCGACTTAAATGCACGCGCCAGACCGCGCCGCGTCTTGCCGGTCGCAACCGCCAGCGGCACGCCCGTCGATGCCAGCTCTTCGAGCATCGTTTGCACGCCATCGAACAAAACGATCTTCGGCTCGCAGGCAAGATAGTGATATCGGTAGCGCGCCGAAAATTCTTCTGCGCGATCCGGCGCGAGACCCGGTACGGCGTGCGAAAGCGCATCGAGCAAGCCCAAGCCGATCACATGGCTCGCTTGCTCGATCGTCGGAACGACGAGTCCAAGATCCGAGGCGGCGCTGCGAATGCACCCCGCGATCATTGACGTCGAATCGACGATCGTCCCGTCCCAGTCGAACACGAGCAAATCAAATCGGCGCACTTAAACCTTTTAAGAATTCCATGCACTCATTCGGCAGCGGCGCCTCCAGCGCCATCACGCGACTCGTGACCGGATGCTTGAAATCCGTTGCGCCGGCGTGCAGAAACATGCGTGCCAAACGAGGGGTATCAACCCCGCGTGCGATGCGCTTGTTCAGTTCAAAGTCGCCGTACTTGTCGTCGCCAACAATTGGAAATCCGAGGTGCGACAGGTGGACGCGAATCTGATGTGTGCGTCCGGTTTTCAGGTCGGCCTCAAGCAACGAGAACGCCCGGTAGCGCTTCAGCAGGCTAAATACCGTATGCGATTCCATCCCTTCGTCGTCGACGCTGACGCGGCGCTCGCCATGGCGGTTGATGTACTTGGTTAGCGGCAACCGAACATGCTGCCGATCATTGACCCAATCGCCCCTGACCAATACTGAATAGCGCTTTTGAACGCGGCCTTCGCGCAAATCTTCGTGCAATCCGAGCAGTGCGCGGCGCGACTTCGCCAGCAGGAGGATGCCAGAAGTTTCACGATCGAGCCGGTGCGCGAGCTCTAGAAACGGTTGATGCAACCGGGCCGCGCGCACCCGCTCAATCAGTCCGAACGCAATACCACTGCCGCCGTGTGCGGCTAATCCGGCGGGCTTGTCGACCGCCATCAGGTGTTCGTCCTCGAACAGAATAGGCGGCATCGCCGGTCCAGGTACGGCGCCTAACGTCGGCGCACGCTCTGCGAGACGCATTGGCGGAATCCGCAGTTGGTCACCCGCAGCCAGGCGATAGTCGACTGCCACCCTGCCCTTATTCACGCGAACCTCGCCCTGGCGCACAATTCTATAAACGTGGCTCTTAGGCACTCCCTTCGCGATGCGGATAAGGTAATTGTCGAGCCGCTGTCCTTCAGCGTCAGCGCCGATGGTGCGGTAGGAAGCGCGGTCGGCGGCGACCGCCTCGGGATCCAAGCCGCTTTGTGGCTCGCCTGACGCCCTGCCAGCACCCATTTTTCCGGTTTTACGCGCAGTCACCATCCGGAACCAATCTCATAGATAGGTTCTATACTCGCGCGGTCGGGACATTTGCAATCAAGTAAGCCCGCATCGCGGAGATTGTAGCTAGGCTCATCCCCGCACAGGCGCCCGCGACGCGAGTCCAGGGCATGTGGAGGCGACAATCGCCTCCTGAATTCGCAGTCGCGCGGCTTGTCTTCAGACGAGCGCGGCGCCTGCACCCGAGCCGGCATTGAGCCGGTTCCGCTGAAACGATTCGTTCGGACAGAATAAGAGATCAGACCTCCGGAACAGTGCTCCATGCGAACCGCCCCCCACTTCGACGATCCCGAGCTGCGCCCCGCTGGCGCCCGCCGGTGGGTGATTGCGTGTCGTCTTTTGCAAGCACGTGGCATCACTGCTCAACGCAGGCTGGCGGTACCGGCAGCCTGCGCTTCCGAAACCTGAGACTCTAGTTCGCCGCCGTTTCGTTTCAGCGCAACAACAGCGCCAATTTGAAGGCGCAGAGGAGTGCTGATGAAACGCATGTTGTTCAATGCCACGCATTCAGAAGAGCTGCGTGTGGCCATCGTCGACGGCCAACGGCTGGTCGACATCGATATCGAAACCGCCGGGCGCGAGCAACGCAAGTCGAACATTTATAAAGGCGTCGTCACCCGCGTCGAGCCCAGCCTGGAGGCCTGCTTCGTCGATTACGGCGAGGAGCGCCACGGCTTTTTGCCCTTTAAGGAAGTATCGAAAATCTACTTTCGCGACGGCGTCGACGTGCGCACGGCGCGCATTCAGGACGCACTGAAAGAGGGCCAGGAGCTCGTCGTCCAGATTGAAAAGGAAGAGCGCGGTAACAAAGGCGCTGCGCTCACTACATTCGTCTCGCTGGCGGGCCGCTACCTGGTGCTGATGCCAAACAATCCACGCGGCGGCGGCGTTTCGCGCCGCATCGAAGGCGAGGACCGGCAGGAGCTGCGCGAGACGATGGACCAGCTCGATCTGCCGTCGGGCATGTCGATCATCGCGCGCACCGCAGGCATCGGACGCACGGTCGAGGAGCTGCAGT
>DATLOA010000095.1:0-7535 GCA_035536515.1 Burkholderiaceae bacterium
GCTCTGCTCGGGATCGCTCACCGCAAGGGCGGCGAGCTGCGGCAGCACTTTCTCCATCGCCGGCTTCGGCTGCGTCACGCCGCGCGCCACGCCGATACGCATATTGGCAATCATTCCGTCGAGGATCGGGGGCAGGCCCGATAACCGTCGATGCCAGTCGTCGTAATCCTTGGTAGTAATGAAAGGTTGGATTGAGCCACCCGCGCCCATCTGCGCGAGAAAGCTCGGCAAGCCGTACGACTGATTCAGCGGCTGCATCCACTCGAAAAAACGTTCACCTTCGAGCAGCTCCTTGAGATCGCGCTTGAGAATGTCGTAGGAAAGGCGGTCTTGTCCCGCTAAAGCGCTGCGGTCGAAGCGCGCGAGTTCCTTGAGTTGCCGCTCGATAAAGCGCCGATTGTCGGCGCGCCATGCGGCCGTCGTGGTGTTGACGATGCGATCGTTGTAGCGCGGATCCCCAATCGAAGTCGCCAGCAGCGGCGTACGCACCAGCGTTTCTTCCCAGGTCGCATCGAGCCATGCGTTGAAGCGCTCGCTGTCACCGGGCTTGGCGGCTGCGCTAGCAGCGAGCACGCTGAACAACAGGACAGACAGCGAGTGGTGGATACGCACGGTTAAAAGTTCGAGGTCACAACGGTTCAGTTAACCATCAGAACCAGCTGCGCTTGTCGACCACGTTTCGCAGCGACTGCCCACTGACGAAGCGTCGACAATTATCCGCAATGATCTCGTAGCGCCTCTCGTCAAGATATGGACCATAGCCGGCAGTGTGCGGAGTGATCAGCACACCGGGGGTGTTCCACAGCGGATGCTCCGGCGGCAGAGGCTCTTGTTCGAAGACATCGAGCGCGGCACCAGCAATTTCTCCTGCATGGAGGGCGGCGACAAGATCGTCGAGACGCGTGGTCATGCCGCGGCCAATGTTGATGAAAAACGCGCTGCGCTTCATGCGCTTAAACCGTGCGCGATTCATCAAGCCTTCGGTGGAAGGCGTGTGTGGAACGGTGAGGATCACAAAATCCGCGCGCGGCAGCAGCGAGTCGAGCGCGTCTTCCTTGTGCAGCTCCGCTACGCCGGGTGAATTTTCGAGGCGGCGCGAGTCGACGCCCAGCACTCGCATTCCAAACGCAGCGGCGAGCCGCGCGGTTTCGGCCCCGATGCCGCCAACTCCGACGATCAGCGCCGTTGCCTCCGGCAGGTGGATGACGCCGGTGTCGAGCGGCGCCGGGCGCCATTCGTGATGCAACTGTTGCGGCAGATATTGATGCAGCCCGCGCGCAAAGGCGAGCACGAACGCCATGATGTGGGCGCCGATGTGATCGTTGAAGATTTCGCGAAAATTGGTCACGACCGCAGGATGGGTGATCAACTCCGGGTAGTACCAGCCAGCAGGCGGAGCGGCCTGCGGCGCCTGAATCCAGCACAGCTTTGAAGCTGCGCGTAGCAGCGCGGGCGGCACGGTGCCAAACGCTGCATCAGCGTGCGCGATCACTTCCGCAGCCTTGCTCTCGCTCTCGGCAACGACGACCGACAAGTTGGGCTGTTCGGCCGCCAGACGCTTCGCCCACTCGCGCGTGGTGGAAGTCTGCGGTGGCAGCATCAGAAAAGTCGTCATGGCAACTTGGCTCAGCGCTGTTTGCTGGCCCAGGCCTGATACGCGGCCTTGTTCACATCGTTAGGGGGATACAAGCCAGGCAGCGCTTGCCCCGAATCGACCTGCTCCATGATCCAGCCCTCCAGACGCTCCTGTTCGACCGACGCGGCGATCACATCGTCCAGCAGCGCCGCGGGTATCAGCACCGCGCCGTCGTCATCAGCCACCACGACGTCATTCGGAAACACGGCGACGCCACCGCAGCCGATCGGCTGTTGCCACGCCACGAACGTAAGCCCGGCCACTGATGGCGGTGCTGCCGCGCCGCCGCACCAAACCGGCAAGTCCGTTCCCAATACGCCGGCGAGGTCGCGCACCGCACCGTCGGTGATCAACGCGGCGACGCCGCGCTTTTTCATGCGCGCGCACAGGATGTCGCCAAAAATGCCGGCGTCGGTCACGCCGAGCGCATCGACCACCACCATGCAGCCTGCCGGCATCTGCTCGATCGCTGCGCGCGTCGAGATGGGCGAGCTCCATGACTCGGGCGTGGCCAAGTCTTCTCGCGCCGGCACAAAGCGCAATGTGAACGCGCGACCGACGATTCGTTTTTGCGCCGGCCGCAACGCGCTCGACCCGCGCATCCACACATTGCGCAGTCCTTTCTTCAGCAATACGGTGGTCAGCGTTGCGGTGGTTACGCCGGACAGCGCGCGCACCACGTCGCCCGCAAGCGGCAACGGATCGGTACCCATGAATCTCTCCTGTCGGATGAATGATCAAGCGCAAATCGTAGGCCGTTTACCATCGACCAATGGACGATCAAACTTGGGCAGCGTGGGCGCAAGCTGTTGGGTCGATCCTCGCCATCATTGCAGTCTTCCTTGTTTCCTATCTGCAGCACCGGTCCAGCCTGAAAGTCCTACAGGCGCAGCGCCGCAACGCGAACGTCAACAAGCTCGACGTTTTGTTTGCGCTTGCCGAGCAGACACGGACTCTGATCGAAAAAGCGAACGCCGGGATACAAGGCGACTTCGCCAGCTATTTTGAGCGGGAGTTTGACTCGACCGATCTGCACGGACTGCACGAGGCGTTCGCCGGCGTGGTGCTGCACGATCTGCCCAGTGGTAACACGGTCTTCGCAATCCTGCGTCTGAAAGAGGTCACGCGCCAGATGCCGCTTCTGGTCCAACAAGCAGTCGACGACTGTAGCCAGCACGGCGGAGTGAGTCCGCTGACGTGCAGCGATGCCGACGATATCAAGCAGGCAACCAATTGGGCGTATATGAAGCTCCGCGAGGAGTGCGCGGCGGCGGAGCAGCTGTCGTGATCTGCGCGCGCGATAAGCTCTGTTCTCGACCGCCGCGGAGCGCGCGGCGGCGCAACCACACCACCGCAAAACAAGTACGACAGGAGGCAACTATGTACAGGGCAGTCCAAAGCACGTTACTACTCGGCGCCGGCGTATTGGCACTCGCCAATTGCTCGACGATGCAGACGCCACCGGCCAGCACGGGCATGACGTTTTTCATTACCAGCGTCGGCACCGGCAAGGGCGCCGATCTGGGTGGGCTCGACGGAGCGGATCGTCATTGCCAGTCACTGGCCACCGCCAACAATGCTGGCGGACGCACGTGGCGCGCTTACTTGAGCACGCAGGGCGCCACTTTGAATGATCCGAAGGTTGTTCATGCACGCGATCGAATAGGCAGCGGTCCGTGGCACAACGCCAAAGGCGTGCTGATCGCCAGCAATGTCAATGACCTGCACTCGGCCAAGAACAATATAACCAAGGAAACGGCGCTCGATGAAAAAGGCCAGCCTATCAACGACCGCACGATGAAACCGAGCAAGCACGACATTCTGACTGGTTCGCGCCCCGACGGCACGGCCTTTCCAGGACCTCCGTTCTTCGACATGACCTGCGGCAACTGGACCAAGGGCGGAACCGACGGTTCGGCGATGGTCGGTCATCACGATCGCGCGGGCCCGATAGATCACGCGTGGGCCACGTCATGGAACTCTTCGCACCCGACGCGCGGCTGCACCCAGGAGGCAGTGGTTCCCACAGGCGGCGATGGCCTGTTCTACTGCTTCGCGGCAAAGTAGCGGGTCGCTCCTTCGCGAGGGAGTACGTGCTGCTCTCTCCATCTCACACGACGGGAGGAATTGAAATGGCTAAAGCTTTCTCCATTCATCCAGATGTCGATTCAGGTCTTAAATCCGCTGCGCCTGATTTCGCCGGCGGCACTCTGCAATGCCATTGCTCCGACAAGAAGGTGACGGTGTCAATCAGCGGTCAGGTCGCGCACAACCACGTGTGCGGCTGCACGAAGTGCTGGAAGCCGACCGGCGCGGTGTTTTCTCAGGTTGCGGTGGTGTCGCGCGACAAGCTCAGCGTGACGGCCAATCAGGACAAGCTGAAAGTGGTCGACGAGAGTGCGACGATCAAGCGGCACGCGTGCAAAGAGTGCGGCGTGCACATGTTCGGGCGCATTGAAAACAAAAATCATCCATTTTTCGGTCTGGACTTCATTCACACTGAGCTGTCGCGCGATCGCGGGTGGGCTCCGCCGGAATTTGCGGCATTTGTTTCGTCGATTATCGAGTCGGGATTTGACCCGGCCAACATGAGCGCGGTCAGGTCGCGCCTCGAGGACTTGGGGCTCGAGCCGTACGACTGCCTGTCACCCGCGCTGATGGACGCCATTGCAACGCACACGGCGAAAGCGGCGGGGAGACTCGGCCGAGCCGCCGCGTAACAACTGAGATACGTTCAGGAGGCATCCGCGCGGCGTGCTTGCTGCGCGGATGCCTTTAATTACGTAGAACTACCGAATCACGCTGCGCGCTTCATCGCCCTGACGTTCGTGCTAACCGCGGCGCGCGGCCGATAAGAGCGACCATCCAGGCGATGCACACGATTTTTTTCGTGGCACAGATAGCGGGGACCCATCGCTTCTCGTAGCTCTTTCGCACGCTGCTGGATGCGGTCGAGCTGTTCCGTAGACGGCGCCACTTTCACGACCTCAACGTGCGACGGAGTTATCCAATCCAGAATTTCAGCACTCATGTTTGGTTTGAATATCACGGTGAACTCTCCTTGGTTGTGCGGGATGAAGCTGAACATACGACCACCGGAATGACAATCAGGAACAATGCCAAATGCGGCGACAACATCGACCGCTTGTCGGGCGGAAATCGTCAGTCAGTCGCGTGAGGCAATGAGGCAGTGCTTACTCGCAGGGCAACGAGCGCCCGCATTTCACTAAGTAGTTGTCGCAACAAGATGAAGATCGCAACGTTCAACATCAACAACGTCAATCGCAGGCTATCGAACCTAACTGCGTGGCTCAAATTTGCAACACCCGACGTCGTTTGCTTGCAAGAACTGAAGGCAACGGATCGAGAATTTCCGATTGCGGCGATCGAATCGATCGGTTACAGCGCCGCGTGGTGCGGCCAGCGCAGCTGGAACGGCGTGGCGATCCTCGCTCGCAACGCTGCGCCGGTGGTCACGCGCCGAACGTTGCCCGGTGATGCGAGCGACACGCAGAGCCGTTATCTAGAAGCCGCCATCGACGGCGTGTTGATCGCGTGCCTGTACGCGCCGAATGGCAATCCCCAGCCCGGACCCAAGTTCGATTACAAACTGGCATGGCTCGAGCGGCTGATCGCATACGCTCGCGGTTTGATTGACACCGGCGTGCCGGTCGTGCTCGCTGGCGATTACAACGTGGTGCCGACTCCAGCGGACATTTACCCAACCCGCTCACTGGACAACAATGCTCTAGTGCAGCCCGAAAGCCGCGAGCGTTTCAAGCGATTGATCGAGCAGGGGTGGACCGACGCGATCCGCTCGCTATACCCCAACTTACCGATGTACACCTTCTGGGACTACAAGCGAGGGCGTTGGGGGCGAGACGCCGGAATGCGCCTCGACCATTTGCTGATTAGTCCGTCCCTATCGAACCGTATCGCGGACGCCGGCGTCGATAAGGCGATTCGCGGCGAGGAGGGCGCAAGCGACCACGCACCCGCGTGGGTATTGCTGAAGCCACCACGCAGGAAGAGAGTCAGTGCGCGGTGATCCATTCGGCAATCGTATCGAGCATTGAGTCGAGCACCTGCACATAGGTGCGCCCGCTGCGTGCGCGCACATGAAACGAGTGATCTGCGTCGTCAAACAACTGCAGCGTCGCCAGCTCGCCAAGCCGCTCGGTTACGGCGATTATCAGCGCAATATCGGCAAGTTCATCGCGCGTCCCCTGCAAGAACAGCATCGGGCACCCGACTCGCGACAGATGCTCGGCGCGTTGCTGCGAAGGTTGCTTGGCAGGATGAAGCGGGAAGCCCAGGAATATGAGCCCGCGAACGTGTGGGAGCGCCGATTTAGCCTGCGCCTGGGATGTCATGCGGCCCCCGAATGATTTGCCGCCGGCAAACAGCGCAACACCCGGCATCAGGGTTGATGCTGCCGCGACGGCTGCGCGCACCGCTGCGTGTGCAATGCGGGGAGAATCCGGACGCTTCGAGCCACGCTCCATGTAGGGAAACTGGTAGCGCAGCGTTGCAATGCCGCGTTCGGCAAGTCCCTGCGCCACCGAGGCCATGAACCCATGCGTCATTCCCGCGCCCGCGCCATGCGCCAGTACGTAGCAAGCGCGAGAAGGTTGCGGCTGACACAACAATGCGGAAACCGTTTCAGTTCCGGAAATTCGAATCGTCAGCGTTTGCAAAACCGGCGCTAGCATTGGAAAAATTGCGTAGGAGACTGTATGCGCCGCTCGTTGCAACTATGTCTTGTATTTCTGGCGTGCTCGCTGGCTTCGCTCGCGGTGCATGCACAGTACCCGGATAAAGCTATAACGCTCGTTGTTCCCTTTCCGCCCGGCGGAGTAGCCGACACGGTGGCGCGCCCGCTGGCCGAGGCGATGGCGCGCGAGCTTAAGCAGCCGGTCGTCATCGACAACAAAAGCGGCGCCGGCGGTGCGGTCGGCATCGGCCACGCCGCGCGCGCCGCAGCCGACGGCTATACGCTGCTGTTGAGCTTGTCGTCGATCTCGATCCTGCCAGAGGCCGACAAGATTCTGGAACGCAAGCCGTTGTTCCAGCTCGATCAGTTCAAGCCGATCGCGCGCATTACTGCCGACCCGACAGTGCTGGTGGTACGCGCAGATTCCTCGTGGCGCACGCTCGAAGAGTTCGTTGCCGACGCCAAGCGCAAGCCCGCCGCGTACAACTACGGCAGCTCCGGCAACTACGGAACGATGCACGTGCCGATGGAGATGCTGAAGTCCGCCGCGGACTTTCGAATGATTCATATTCCGTACGCCGGTGCCGGCCCCGCCGTCGTCGCTTTACTAGGCGGTCACGTTGACGCCATATCGAGCGGACCCGCTAGCGTCGTACAGCACATTCGAGCCGGGCGTTTGCGCCCGTTGGCCCACTGGGGTGACGCGCCGCTAGCGACTCTGCCGGGTGTGCCGAGCCTCAAAGAGCGGGGCTACAACGTGCAGTTTGCTCAGTGGTCGGCGTTGTTTGCGCCTGCCGCAACACCTGATGCAGTGATCGAAAAGCTGCGCGCGACGCTGCGCAAGCTAGCAAGCGATCCAGCGCTGCAACAAACGATCTTGACTGCTGGCAGCCCGATTGAATATATGGACGCGCCGCAGTTCGCGACTTACTGGAAGACCGACGCGCAGCGGATGACCGAGGCCGTGAAGCGGATCGGCAAATTAGAGTGATGCGTCTGCTACAGCTGATCTTCAGGAACGAACGGTGACAGCAGGAAGTTCTGCAGGCGCAAGAAGAAAGTCGAATCCGGCTCGGTCGTGAGGATGAGTTCCTTCTCGTCATCCATCGACAGCCATTCAAGGCTGCGTTTATCTGAGCTCAGGCGCACCCGGTAAGCACTCTGCAGCTTGCTGATATGAATCAC
>DATLOA010000096.1:0-2554 GCA_035536515.1 Burkholderiaceae bacterium
TTGCAGCCACTGCTTGGATTTTGCCGAGATCTGCTCGTAAGGCTGAGGCCAACCCCAATCAGTGAACTTCTTCAACTGCACGGCCGGCGCCGCGGAGCCAGTGGATTGAGCAAGCGCATTACCGGCGGCGAGATCACCAAGCAAAAGGCCGCCGGTGGCCTTGGCAACGTTGCCGAGAAATCGGCGGCGGGGGAGGGCGGAATCCGATTCAATCGGTGCCGTGGCGGAACCATCGTCTGATTTTGTGTCGTCCATCGCTGTCTCCTTGGTAACTATTAGTTTCGATGCAACCTCACTCGCTGTGACTCATTGCGTCAAATAACCGCCGTCCACGACGATCGTTTCTCCGGTGATGTAACCCAGGACGTCGGACGCCAACAGCGCAACGACGTGCGCGATATCGTCGGTGGACGCAAAGCGGCCCATCGGAATTCCGGCAAGTACCGCTTTGCGGCGCTCCGGGGTGAGCAGTGTGTTCGTCATGTTGGTCTCCACCACACCGGGCGCGATCGCGTTGACGTTAATTCCGAACGGCGCCAACTCCCGCGCAAGACCCTTGGTAAGTGCGACCACGCCCGCCTTGGTGGTGCCGTACAGCACGTTGCCGAACGAGCCACCGCCCTTAATCGCTGAAACCGATGCGATGTTGACGATCTTGCCCGAGCGCTGCGCGACCATGGAGGTGAGCGCGGCCTTGCAGCAGTAATACACGCCTGAGAGATTCACGCGGCAGACTTCGTCCCAATCGGCGATCGACGCATCGACTACCGAGCCGGTTTTGAGGATCCCCGCATTGTTGACGACGATGTCGATGCGACCGCGCCCGCGCACGATCTGATCGACGGCGGTAGCCGCTTCGGCCGCATTGCCAACGTCGAGCGTCAGCGCGCTGGCGCGTTCACCGAACTGCGCGGCCACTTTCGCGGCGGCGGCAGCATTGGCGTCGGCCACATACACGCTGCAACCATGATCAACCAAAGTGGCGGCGATCGAGGCGCCGATTCCACCACCGGCTCCCGTGACCAGCGCGACTTTGCCGCCGAGCTTCAGATCCATCTCAATGGACCGCAGCAAGCCCAAGGATCTGACGAGCCTCTGCAGCGGTCGCGGGCCGGCGGTCGTAACGCTCGCATGCGTCGACGATCTTGCTCACGAGCTCAGCGTTGCTCGCCGCCAGCCGATCCGGCTCGATACGAAGGTTGTCTTCGAGTCCGGTGCGGCAATGCCCGCCCGCTTCGAGGCACCACTGGTTGACTTCCCATTGATGCCGGCCGATGCCGGCTGCGACCCATGTCGCATCAGGCAGCACGGCCGCAAGCTCAGCGCGTAGAAAATCAAAGATCGAGCGGCGCGCCGGCATCGCGTTGGGAACACCGAGCACGAACTGCACGTGCGGCCGCTCCCTCACCAACCCTTTTTTTACCAGGTTCGCAGCGTTGTAAAGCATCGCCAGATCGAACACTTCGATCTCCGGCTTGACGCCGTTGTCGAGCATCGTGCGCGCGAGGCCTTCGACGAAGTCCGGTGCGTTCTCGTAGATGCCGGTCGGGAAGTTGACCGAGCCGGTGGCCAGCGACGCCATGTCGGGCTTCAGGCTCAGCATCGCGCCGCGCTTTTCCTGTTCGCGGCCACGGCCGCCAGTGGAGAACTGCACGATCATTCCCGGGCAGTGTTTGCGCACGCCTTCCTGCACGCGCCCGTACAGCTCCGGATCGGATCCGGGCGACTCGTCCGAATTGCGCACGTGAATGTGAACCAACGCTGCGCCCGCCTCAAAAGCTTCGTGCGTCGACTCGACCTGCTGCTCAGGCGTCACCGGCACACCAGGGTTGTCTTTCTTGCGCGGCACCGCGCCGGTAATCGCGACGGTGATGATGACGGGCTTGATTGTGCTGCTACTCATGCTGCCATTCCTCCGGCTCGCACGAGCTTTTTCGTGCGTTGCTGTGTTGAGCCACCGATAGCCTCGGGCAAAAGTGTTGCTGCGATCTCATTCGCTGCGCGGCGCATCGCGGGCAAAAAGGTATGTCCTTTCTTCAGCGTCATGCGCGGCGCCGGTCCGTGCACGGCGACCGCCGCGCACATGCGCCCTTGCGGATCGCGCACTGGCACCGCAAGGCACACCGAGCCCACAAGGTACTCGCCGACGTCGGTGCCGACGCCGCTCGCGCGAATCTTCGCCAGCTCGCGCTCGAGCGCCACGATGCTTGTATTTGTACGGTCCGTATAGCGCGCGAGCGGTCCCGATCCAATGAGTCGTCGCACCTGCAAAGGCGGCAGAGTGGACAGCAGCAGTTTGCCGCTCGCCGTGCAATGCAGCGGCACTCGGGAGCCGGAGTCCATGTGCAGACGAACGCCGGCAGAAGTTTCGACGCGATCAAGATATACGACCTCGCTGCCATCGAGCATAGTGAAGTTGCATGTTTCGCCGATAGCCTCGACCAGCCGCGCCAAAATGGCGCGGCGCTCGCGCCGGTGCGGTGAGCGCATCTGTACCGCAAGCGCCAAGGCGCACACGCGCGGACCCACCATGTAGCGTTTGTCCAGTGCCTGG
>DATLOA010000097.1:0-3219 GCA_035536515.1 Burkholderiaceae bacterium
TCGCACACCAGGAATTCCGGCTTCGTCGCCAGCGCGCGCGCAATCGACAGCCGCTGGCGTTGCCCGCCCGAAAATTGATGCGGATACTTCTCCTTGTCGGCAGGTGCCAGCCGCACCTGCTGCAAAAGCTCGTCCACGCGCGCCCTGATCTGCGCCTTGTCGTTCATCAATCCGTGCGCTTTCAGCGGCTCGGCGATGATGTCAGCGACGCGCCAGCGCGGATTCAGGCTCGCGTACGGATCCTGAAAAATCATCTGCAGCTTCTGCCGCAGCGAGCGTCCGCGCTGCGAATTCATCTCGCGCAGATCACGGCCAAAAAACTCGACATGACCCTTGGTAGGAACGTAGAGCCCGACCAGCAGACGCGCCACCGTCGACTTGCCACAGCCGGATTCGCCGACCAGCGACAGCGTTTCACCGCGCTTGATGTCGAAGCTGACGCCGTCCACCGCATGCAGGATCGCGCGCTTTTTGTTTTCGAGCACGCGATTGAGCCACGGCGGCGAGACGTCGAAATATTTAGCGAGGCCCACCGCGTGCACGATGACGTCGGAGCCGAACGACTTCGGCGTGCGCACAACCTCCTCGCGCAACACGGCACTCATGCTGCGACCCTACCTCGAGTCGCATCGTGCAGCCAGCACGCCGCCATCGACGCGCCGGCCGCCAACAAGTCCGGCCGCTCGCGCGGGCAGCGATCGAAAGCGTGCACACAGCGCGGGTGAAACGCGCAGCCACTCGGAATCGCCGTTAGCCGCGGCATCGAACCGTTGATCTGAGTCAGTCGCTCGGTCTCGTGGCCAAAGGTCGGAATCGATCCCATCAAGCCGACCGTGTACGGATGCTGCGGCCGGTGAATCACGTCGGACACCGGCCCGATCTCGGCGATGCGTCCGGCGTACATCACCGCGACGCGATCGGCGGTTTCAGCGATCACGCCCATATCGTGCGTGACCAGCATCACTGCGGTGCCGTGGTCGCGGCAGAGTCTTTTCAACAGCGAAATGATCTGCGCCTGAATCGAAACATCGAGCGCGGTGGTCGGCTCGTCGGCGATGATCAGCTTCGGCTCGGCCGCCAGCGCGAGCGCAATCACGACCCGTTGCCGCATACCTCCAGAAAACTGATGGGGATACGCATCGATACGCCGCTCTGGCGCCGGTATACCGGTCGATGCGAGCAGCTCTATCGCGCGTGTGCGCGCCTTATTCGACGACATGTCAAGGTGGGTCGTAATCGTCTCGACCAGCTGGTCGCCGACCGTGTACAGCGGATTCAACGACGTCAGCGGGTCTTGGAAGATCGCACCGATCTCGCGGCCGCGGATCTTTCGCATCTCATCGTACGGCAGCGTGTCCAGCCGCCGCCCGACCAGCCTGACCTCGCCGCCCGCGATGCGGCCCGGTGGCTCCAGCAGCCCGATGATCGCCGCGCCGGTCAGTGACTTGCCGGCACCCGACTCGCCCACAACGCCGAGCACTTCGCCCGGTGCGATCGAAAAGGAGATGTCGTCAACCGCGACCAGCGTCCCGCGTCGCGTAGGAAACTCAATGCGCAGATTGCGCACCTCCAGCAATGGGGGCACTGGCGACGGTCGCGCAAATGACGCGGTCGAAGAATGCGCGGCGGCGGTCGTCGTCATAGGTCGGCCGCCGCGGACAATGCTTAACTAGACTTACAGCCAGCAATCGGCTCAACGTAATCAACCTGTGGCTCAAAGTTCTGCTCTAGCTGATTCTTCTTGACCGCCTTCAGGTAATAGCGCGTGCAGGGCTTGACGTCGAGGGTGATCTCGCGCGTCTCGCCGTATCGAAACCCAGACGCCGCCGGGCCTTGCACGCGAATCACGTGGCGCCCGGGATCCACCATCACCGGGTTGCGCGTGTCGCTGCGACCATCGACGTCAAGCACGATGACCGAATAACTATGCATGTCCGTCTTGAAATAACGGTTGCCGTCGATGTACGAGAACGGCGTCGTGGCGCAGCCCGACAACGCGGCGATTGCTGCGATACCTGCGAGCTTCAATTTCATAACACCTCCTGAAAAACTTTCTCGTTCTATCTGAGTTTTGGATTGAGTGCGTCGCGCAGCCAATCACCCAGCAAATTGACCGAAAGTACGAGCAAAACCAGAGCCAGCCCCGGGAATATGGTGATCCACCATTCGCCCGAGAAAAGAAACTCGTTGCCGATGCGGATCAGCGTTCCCAGCGACGGCGTGGTGGGCGGCACACCGACACCAAGAAACGACAACGTCGCCTCGGTGATGATGGCCGTGGCGATATGCACGGTGGCTAGCACCAGCACCGGACCCATCACGTTGGGCAGCACGTGCCGCGCCATAATTGCGAGCGGCGACACGCCAATCACTCGCGCAGCCTGCACATATTCCTTATTTTTTTCCACCAGCGTCGAGCCGCGCACCGTGCGCGCGTATTGCACCCACCCGGACAATGCAATCGCGAGGATCAGCACGCCAAACGCAAGCTCGTTGTGCGAATCACGCGGCAGCGCCGCGCGCGCAACGCCGTCTATCAGCAGCGCGGGCAAAATCGCCGGGAACGACAGCAGCACATCGCATACCCGCATGATGAAGGCGTCTAGCCGGCCGCCGATGTAACCCGAGAGCAATCCCAACCCGACACCCAGAACGACCGACAGTGCGACTGAGGCCAGCCCGATCGCCAGCGACACCTGCATACCGAAGAGGATCGCAGAGAAAATATCGCGACCCTGATCGTCGGTCCCGAGCCAGAAGTTTGGATTGCTGCCGGCTTCCCACATCGGCGGCAGCGAGGCATCTAGCAGGTTCAGCGTGGCCAGATCGAATGGGTTGTGCGGCGCGACCCAGCGCGCGAACACCGCAGAGAAGATTAGAACGAACGCCACCACCGCCGCCGTAATGGCCACCGGCGAATTGCGAAAGCTGTAGGAGACGTCGCTGTCCCAAAGCCGACCAGCGGCGTTCATCGGGACCACCGATCCCTGATCGGTGATCACCGGAACGCCGGGGTCGACTGCTACTGCATCCGTGTCCATGCCGAGCGCCACCAACTGGTCCAATCACACCCTACGGCTGCTTGATCGAAACCCACTTGATGAACATGTAGTTGTCCGCCAGCTGGACCAGATCGATGTTGCGCTTCATGCCCCACGCAAGCGCCTGCTGATGCAGCGGAATGTGGCCGACGTCGTCCTGATGGATCTTCATCGCCTC
>DATLOA010000098.1:0-2138 GCA_035536515.1 Burkholderiaceae bacterium
GAAGTGGTATCCGGGCGAAACGATTTCACTCGGTGTCGGCCAGGGCTATAACTCGTTCACCCTGCTACAGCTTGCGCATGCGACTGCGATTCTGGCCAATGACGGCGTTGTGATGAAGCCGCATTTGGTTAAAGAAATCGAGGACGCGCGCACCGGCGAGAAACGCCTGACGGTGCCACAGGAGAGCTACCGCATTCCGATCAAGCCCGAGCATCTAAAGCTGGTGCGCGAGGCGATGGTCGAAGTCAATATCAGCGGCACCGGGCGGCGCGCGTTCGAAGGCGCACCGTACAAGGTCGGAGGCAAGACCGGGACCGCGCAGGTGATCTCAATCAAACAAAATGAAAAATACGTTGAGAGCCGGGTCGACGAGCGCCATCGCGACCATTCGTTGTTCATCGCTTTTGCGCCTGCCGATGATCCGAAAATCGCACTCGCGGTGATCGTCGAGAACGGCGGCTTCGGGGCGCGCGCCGCGGCGCCGATTGCGCGCCAGGTGCTCGACTATCACTTGCTCGGCAAAGTGCCCAACGCGCCGGCCAAAGAAGGTCCAGACGACGAAACGCCGCTGCCCGGCGCTGCGCTGCGGGTGCAGGCGATGGCACCGGCGCCCGTCAATACGATTGCGAAGGTGATGCAGTGAACAACGCCACCGTTGCGCAGCGCATCGGCGGTATGGCGCGGCCCTATGTGGCGGTGTTCGATCCGGCGCTGATGGCGATTATCGGCAGTCTCGGCGTGATCGGTTTGATCACTTTGTACTCGGCAGGCAACGACTTTCCGTGGCGCGTGACCGATCAGATTCGCAACTTCGGAATCGCGTTCGCAGCGCTATTCGTCGCAGCGAACGTCAGGCCGCAATGGCTAATGCGCCTTGCGCTTCCCGTTTACATCATCGGCGTAGGCCTTTTGATAGCGACCGAGATCAGCGGCGAGACCGTCAAAGGCGCAACTCGCTGGCTCGATATCAAGGTGACGCGGATTCAACCGTCCGAGATCATGAAACTCGGTGTGCCGATGATGCTTGCGTGGTATTTCCACAAACGCGAAGGGGCGTTGCGCAGCTACGATTTTCTATTCGCCGCCATCTTGCTTGCGGTGCCGGTGGCGCTGATCGTGAAGCAGCCTGATCTCGGCACGGCGGTGCTGGTGCTGGCGGCGGGCTTGTTCGTAATTTTTTTCGCCGGCCTGCCGTGGAAGTGGCTGGCCGTGATGCTGGTCACCGGGGTGGCGCTGTTGCCGGTGGTGTGGACGATGATGCACGACTATCAGCGCGAGCGTGTAATGACGCTGATCGATCCATCGACCGATCCGCTGGGCAAAGGGTTTCATACGCTGCAGGCGATGATTGCGATCGGCTCGGGCGGAGTGTTTGGAAAAGGGTGGATGCAGGGCACACAGGCACACCTGGAGTTCATTCCCGAGCGCACCAGCGACTTTATTTTTGCCGTTTACTCGGAAGAGTTCGGTTTGGTCGGCAACGTCGTTCTGGTGTTGCTTTTCTTCGCGCTCGTATGGCGCTCGTTCGCGATCGCGATCAACGCGCCGACGCTGTTTGCGCGCCTGCTCGCGGCGGCGATCGGGCTGATCATGTTCACGTACGCGTTCGTCAACATGGGCATGGTGAGCGGCATCCTGCCGGTCGTAGGGGTACCATTGCCCTTTATCAGCTACGGCGGTACCGCGCTCGTCACGCTCGGCATGGCGTGCGGTTTGTTAATGGCGATATCCGCGCACCGCAAATTAGTTCAGTCATGAGCCTTCGGGGTCTGACCCCGATTTTTCTGGTGGGACTGATGGCGGCGTGCGGCACCACCCCTCAGCGCGGCGGCTACTACCAGAGCGATGGACCGCCGGATCGGGCGCCGAGCGATGTCGCTTCCACTCCGGATGCGATACCGCGAATCGAGCCGTTTCTCATGCGTGCGAATCGGCCCTATGTCGCACTTGGCCGCAGCTATACGCCGCTGACAACCGATGTCCCCTATCGCGAGCGTGGTGTTGCATCGTGGTACGGCAAGCAGTTTCACGGCAATCGCACTGCCAGCGGCGAGATCTACGACATGTTCGCGATGACCGCGGCGCATCCGACGCTCCCGCTTCCAAGTTACGTGCGCGTCACCGGCGTTCGCAGTCGA
>DATLOA010000099.1:0-2562 GCA_035536515.1 Burkholderiaceae bacterium
AGGTCAAACAGTTTTATAACGGCCCCGAGTCGTTCACCGCGGACAACAACTTCATCGTAGGGCCGGCGCCCAGCTTCGAAAACTTCTACGTCGGCTGCGGCTTCAACTCGATGGGCATCGCGTCGGCCGGCGGCGCAGGCAAGATACTCGCCGAATGGATCGTGCAGGGTGAACCGACGCTGGATTTGTGGCCGGTTGACATTCGCCGCTTCAACCAGTTCAACGCGAACGAAAACTGGCTGCCCGATCGGATCGGCGAAGTGCTCGGCATGCACTACAAGATGCCGTGGCCGAATCGCGAGCTCGAAAGCGCGCGGCCGTTTCGGCGCTCGCCGTTGTATGCGCTGCTGCGCAACGCCGGTGCGTGCTTCGGCTCGAAGATGGGATGGGAGCGCGCGAATTTTTTCGCGCCGTCGCGCGATCAGGCGCAGATCGAATACGCGTGGGGCCATCAGAACTGGCATCCGTGGGTCGCCGAGGAGCACCGTGCCTGCCGCGAGCGCGTCGCCATCTTCGACATGAGCTCGTTCGCGAAGCTGCTAATCAAAGGCCCGGACGCCCGGCCGGCGCTGAACTCGATCATCGCCAACGACGCGCCTGTTGAACCTGGCACGACCGTTTACACGGGCATGCTGAACGATCGCGGTGGATACGAGAGCGACTTCACGGTGACGATGATCGACCACAACGAGTACATGATCGTGACCGGCAGTGCGCAGGCCGTACGCGACCGTGACGTGATCGAACGCGCGTTCGCCTCTTGGCCCGATACGCCGCGCTGCGAAGTTGTCGACATCACGTCGATGTTTGCAGTGATTGCAGTGATGGGGCCGCGGTCGCGCGAGCTGATGCAACGGGTGTCGACCGCCGATTTTTCGTCCGCGAGTTTTCCATTCGGTACATCAAGAGTGATCGACGTCGGCTACGCGACCGTGCGTGCAGCGCGGCTTACGTACGTCGGTGAGCTCGGATGGGAGCTTTATGTTCCAGTGGAATTCGCGGTCGGCGTGTACGAGGTGCTGATGGCGGCCGGCAGCGATCTGCAAGTGGCTAACGCGGGGTACTACGCGATCGACTCGTTGCGCCTGGAAAAAGGCTATCGCGCATGGGGTCGCGAGCTGTCCCCGGATATCAATCCTTACGAGGCGGGGCTGGGTTTCGCGGTGAAGCTCGACAAGCCGGGCGATTTTCGCGGCCGCGACGCTCTTGCTGCAATCAATCGCAGTGCGCTCAAGCGGCGCGTCGTTTCGCTGGTGATCGATGCTTCACACACCAATGTCTGGGGCAATGAGTTGATTTTGCGCGACGGCGAGCCGATAGGCTTCATCACCTCGGGAGCATTTGGCCACACCATTGGAAAACCCGTGGCGCTTGGACTGATAACTCGCACCGACGGCCCCGCCGATAGCGCTTGGATTGAGGGCGGCCGATACGAGATCGATCTTGCTGGCGAGCGATACGCGGCCGCCGTCTCATTAAAAGCCCCTTACGATCCGAATTCGCAGCGCACAAGAAGCTAGGAGAACAGATGCTGGTCGGCGTTCCGAAGGAGATCAAGGTTCACGAATATCGCGTCGGCTTGACACCATCTTCGGTGCGCGAGATGAAGATGCACGGCCACACAGTGTTGGTGCAGACGGATGCCGGTGCAGGAATCGGCGCGACCGATGACGACTACGGACGCGCCGGTGCTGAGATCGCTGCGAGCGCCGAAGAAGTTTTCAAGCGCGCTGAGATGATCGTCAAGGTCAAAGAGCCGCAGGCGATCGAGCGCGCGATGCTGCGCGAAGGACAGATTCTTTTTACGTATCTGCATCTGGCGCCGGATCCCGAGCAAGCGGCCGATCTGTTGAAGAGCGGCGCGATCTGTATCGCGTACGAAACCGTGACCGCGCCGACCGGCGGGTTGCCGTTGTTGGCGCCGATGTCCGAGGTGGCGGGCCGCCTGTCGGTGCAGGCAGGTGCGCGCTGCCTGGAGAAGTCCGCGGGCGGCATGGGCATGCTGCTCGGCGGAGTGGCCGGCGTGGCGCCGGGCCGCATCGTCATTCTCGGTGCCGGGATGGTCGGCATCAACGCCGCACAGATGGCCGTCGGCACCGGCGCGGAGGTCACCGTCATCGATATATCAATCGATGCGCTGCGGCGCATCGATTCGATGCTCGGCGCGCGCGTGAAGACGGTGTTCTCCAATCGCGACAACGTCGAGCGAGAAATCCTGCGCGCAGATCTGGTGATCTCGGGCGTACTGATTCCCGGCGCAGAGGCGCCGAAGCTCGTGACGCGCGCGATGCTGCCGCAGATGAAGCGCGGCTCGGTGATCGTCGACGTTGCGATCGATCAGGGCGGCAGTTGCGAAACGTCGCGCCCGACCACACATGCAGATCCGACGTACGTCATCGACGGCGTCGTGCATTACATGGTTGCCAACATGCCGGGCGCGGTGCCGCGCACGTCGACGTATGCGCTTAATAACGCCACGCTCTCGTTCGCGCTGCAGCTGGCGAACAAAGGCTGGCGCCGGGCGCTGTCTGAAAATCCGCACCTGAAGGCCGGACTGAACAT
>DATLOA010000100.1:0-2381 GCA_035536515.1 Burkholderiaceae bacterium
CACGCCATTGTCGTGCGCCGCCAATGCCTTCAAGTATGTGCCGATCTTGTTGGCCACGTCACCCCGCGCGCTGACTCGGTCTGCACCGACAAGCACCAGGTCGACGTTGCCCCGCTGCATCAGATGACCGCCGGCATTGTCGACGATCAGCGTGTGCGGCACGCCGTGCGCCGCGAGCTCCCACGCGGTCAACAACCCCTGGTTGCGTGGCCTCGTTTCATCGACCCAGACGTGCAGCGGAATACCGGCATCGTGCGCCTGGTAGATCCCCGACAGCGCAGTGCCATAGTCGACCGTCGCAAGCCAGCCGGCGTTGCAATGCGTAAGCACCTGCACGCGGCGCTTCAGTTTGGCGTGCATGGATTGCAGCAAGCGAGCCGCGTGATGCCCGATTGCTTCGTTCAACGCGACGTCCTCGTCGGCAATCCGCGCCGCCTCGAGCCACGCGGCGCGCGACCGCTGCGCCGGCGCTAACGGCGCCAGCGTGGCGCGCATCCGGTCGAGTGCCCAGCGCAAATTTACGGCGGTCGGGCGTGCCGCATTTAAGCGCTGGTAAGTGGCGGCAAGAAACTCATCGCTTGCGTCGTTTCGCATCGCCAGCGCCAACCCGTAGGCGCCGGCGACGCCGATCAGCGGTGCGCCACGCACCTGCATCGTCTTGATCGCGGCGATCATCGCGTCGCTTCCGGTCACGGTGTGTGTCGCGAACGAGTGCGGTAGCTTGGTCTGATCGATGATGCCGACTGCATCGTCGCCAAGCGGCCAGATCGAGCGATAGTGGGTGGCGCCTACCTTCATGCAGCGAGTGTAAGGATTAAAGCAAAACGGCCCTGCACTAGGCAGGGCCGTCTGTTGAAGCCGTCCGAAGGTTAGAAGCGATAACCGATGCCGAGCGTGTAGGCGTCGACGTCATACTTGGAATTGATGTTGTCCTTGCCCTCGGTACGGTCCCAGTCGAAGCGGGCGTGCCATTGACGTGTAACGTCGTACGTTCCACCCAAGCCGTAGATGACGCGTCCCTTGGTTTCGCGCGCGGAAGAGTTGAAGAACGTCACCGCGCCCGTTGTGTTGTTGCGCACTGCCGCGGTGCCATTAAATTTCGACGTCACAGCGCCGTAACCCACTT
The DNA here is from genome assembly GCA_035536515.1 of Burkholderiaceae bacterium. Lineage (GTDB taxonomy): Bacteria > Pseudomonadota > Gammaproteobacteria > Burkholderiales > Burkholderiaceae_F > JACCZX01. The sequence continues at coordinate 1,127 of DATLOA010000100.1, forward strand.
TCGCGTGCAGCCCGACTGGCCCCAGTGGCGCACGGAAGATGGCCGACAACGCAAAAACGTGCGTGCGTCCGTCGCCCGTGGTCGGCAGTGGAGTTGTATTGGGCGGTGGATTGAGCAAGAAGCCCGGAGCGTGCGCATCACCGAAGTGAACGAACGCGCCCTCGAGACCGATCCAGGGCCGAAACATGTAGCCCGCTTGCGCGCGCCACGCCGAGCCGTCTTCATCGCAGCTAAAACCCGGCGGCACCGTCCCGCAGAAATCGTGATAGCGAGAAATACCGTAGCCCGCACCGATGTAGCCCGGCGGTGAAGGAAGAACTTGTGCCAACGCCGACGTCGCAGCACATGCCAATATCGCTCCCACTAGCCAGTTGCGCATACGTGCTCCTTTTTGTGTTCGGCGCAGTCTAATCAGACCTCCGGTCGCGAGCAATGACAACCGTACAATGTTTACGTCATGTCTCATTCATCACTTATTAGCCGATTGATCTCGGCGCTTGTGTGCTGCGCATGGCTGCCGCTGATGTGGGCTGGCGACAGCTACGCACAGGGTAGCGATCGGCGGGGGTTCTTGTGGGAAGTGCGCAAGGGCAAGCAGGTGGCATGGCTAATGGGCACTATTCACGTCGGCCGACCCGAGTTTTACCCACTGCCGGCGTCGCGGCTCGCGCAATTAAAGCGGGCCGATGCGATCGTGCTCGAAGCCGATGTATCGGACGGTTCAAGGGCGATCGCGGCCACGCAGAAGTACGCGGTCTATCCGGAGGGGGCGCCCGGGCTCGAGACCCGATTGACTCCGGAGCTGCGACAGCGCGTCGAATCCGTGTTGTCGCGCAACCAGCTGGACGTCGCGCCAATGATGCGCATGAAGCCGTGGATGCTGGCCAACGTGCTCGCGCTGTTCGAGGCCGCACAGGCAGGCTATGTTCCGGGGCTGTCAGTTGAATCTTATTTGCTGCGCGTGGCGAAGACCGACAGCAAGCCGATTCTCGAGTTCGAAGGCATCGAGCACCAATTCGAGCTGTTCGAGAAAGCGCCATGGGCCACACAGATCTCGTTTCTGGAAGAAGCGCTGAAAGCGGTCGAGACGCGCGGCGCGCGGCGCGAGCTGAACCGAATCGTGCAGGCGTGGGAGACGGCGGACCGCGGGTCGCTTGAGCGCCTGCTTGCCGAAATGCGCGCGCAGCCATCGGTCGGTTCGCGCTTTACCATCGATACGATATTGTTGGGCCGCCATCCTCAGATGGTGCGCAAG
>DATLOA010000101.1:0-3616 GCA_035536515.1 Burkholderiaceae bacterium
GTACACATACTTTAACTCCAAGCAGCCCGACGGCCAGATCGAAGTGCGACGACCGAGGCACGTTGGCTCTGCAGCGATCACGTACGCGCTGCGTAACACTGCAGGCGCGATCACGCTTGCAGTCGATCACAACGGCCGGCAAGAGGATCTCGACTTTCGGAGCTTTACATCGGCGCGCGTGACACTACGCGACTACACGCTGGTGCGACTGGCAGGCCATTACAACCTCACGCGCAATACGAGCTTGACGGCGCGCGTCGAGAACCTGCTTGATCAGAATTACGAAGAAGTGTTTTCGTACTTGGCAAGCGGCCGCGCGTATTACGTGGGCGTGCAGGCGCGATTTTAGGAAGCTTGGGCCACTATGAGCATTCGGCGCGCAGTATTTATATCTCTGCTGACAGCTTTTGCGGCCCCTGCTGGCGCGGCGCCGCAGCGCGTCGTGTCGCTGAATCTGTGCGCCGACGAGCTGGTGTTGCGACTCGCGGCGCCGGGTACCGTCAAATCAGTGACGTGGCTGGCGCGCGACGCGACGTTGTCGAACGTGTCGGCGCTGGCGCGCACCGTACCCGTTAATCGCGGACTCGCCGAAGATGTTGTGCCGCTCGCACCGGATCTGGTGATAGCCGGCGCACACACGACACGCACGGCATCCGCGCTGCTGCGTCGGTTAAACATCCAAGTGCTGGAACTCGGCGTGCCTACCAGCGTCGATGAAGCGTTGGCACAGATAAAAACGGTGGCTGCTGCACTCGGCACACCGGAAAATGGTGCGCAGTTAATCGCCGAGATCAGAAACGGCTTGGCCGACTTACCCGCCAAAGAGCAGTCGGCCCAACCGATCGCCGCGGTATATCAACCGAATGGATTTACGATCGGCAAAGGCTCACTGATCAACGATCTGCTGATCCGCGCCGGTCTGCGCAACCTCGCGGTTGAGCGCCGCATCGATAACTATGGCGCTCTTCCACTCGAGTGGTTGTTGCTCGCGCAGCCCGATCTGCTGATCGTTAACGCCGGCGAGGATCGTGGGCCCGCGATCGCGTACGAAATTTTGCGCCATCCTGCGCTGGTCCGCCGCTATCACGCCGATCGTGTGGTCGGTGTGCCATCGGCGTGGTGGAGTTGCCCCGGGCCACGGCTCGTCGATGCCGTGCGACGTATGCGGCAAGCAGCGCATTGGTTACCCACGAAAGCAAGCGCGCAACGATGAGCACGCATCTAGCGGTTACTCCAGCCCGCCCGATCGCGGTGGCGATAGCACCATCGTGGCTGCTCGGCATCCTGACTCTGTTTTTGCTGCTGTTGTCGATTGCATCTCTTGCGGTCGGTCGCGCGCCGCTCGACGTGGGGTCTGCGATTGCCGAGTGGACGCGCGGCGAATCGACGCTCGCCACACTGGTGCTGATTGAGCTGCGGCTGCCGCGCACGATGCTCGCGGTGCTGGTCGGTGCAAGCCTCGGTCTGGCGGGCGCGGCACTGCAAGGGTTGTTACGCAATCCGCTCGCCGAACCGGGAATCATCGGCGTGTCATCGTGCGCGGCGTTCGGCGCGGTGATCGCGTTTTACAGCGGTGCATCATTTGCAGCACCGCTTGCCTTGCCGCTCGCGGGCATCGTGGGAGCGCTGGTCGCGGTCGTATTGCTGTATGCGCTCGCCGGACGCGAGGCGAGCACGCTGACGCTGATCCTTGCGGGCGTTGCCATCAACGGCTTCGCTGCAGCTGCGACCGCACTTGCGCTGAACCTAGCACCGAATCCGTTCGCAATAACGGAGATCGTGTTCTGGATGATGGGCTCGCTTGCCGATCGCAGTCTCAGCCACTTGCAGCTTGCAGCACCCTTAATGATTTTCGGCTGGGCACTATTGCTCACCAGCGGTCGGGCACTCGATGCGCTGACGCTGGGCGAAGACACCGCCGCGAGCCTGGGTGTGCGGTTGAACCGTTTACGATTCATGCTGGTGCTCGGCACGGCACTGGCGGTAGGCAGTGGCGTCGCTGTGACCGGCGCGGTGGGGTTCGTGGGACTGGTGGCCCCACACCTGTTGCGGCCACTGGTTGCGCACCAGCCGAGTCGCTTGCTCTGGGCCAGCGCACTCGCAGGTGCAGTGCTTGTACTCGCCGCGGACATCGCGATCCGTGCAATCACCATCGGGCCGGAGCTGAAGCTAGGTGTCGTCACCGCACTGATCGGCGCACCTTTCTTTCTGGTGTTGGTGCTGCGCTTACGGCGCGAAACAATCTGATGCGTATCACGGCAGACAAGCTCACCGAAACGATCGGCGATGCAACGCTGCTGCATGAGGTCAGCGTAGCCGCGGTGACTGGCGAGCTGCTCGGACTGGTCGGACCGAACGGTGCAGGTAAGTCGACGTTGCTGCGCGCGCTTGCAGGACTGCGCGACTGCACGGGCGGGCAGGTACGCTATGACGGGAGACTGCGCAGCGAGCTGCCACCGTATCAACTGCCGCAACAATTGGCGTACCTGGCGCAGCGCGGGCCAGTGGCTTGGCCGCTAACGGTCGAACGACTTGTGGCACTCGGTCGACTGCCGCATCAATCGTTTGGTGCGCAAGACACGCAAGGACAGGCGGCGGTCGACGCGGCCCTTGTCGACACCGACACGGTGCATCTGCGGCACCGTGTGGTCGACACGTTATCAGGCGGCGAGTTGGCGCGTGCATTACTCGCGCGTGCGCTCGCGGTCGGCGGAGCGGTGTTGTTGGCCGACGAGCCGGTTGCAGAGCTTGACCCTTATCACCAGTTGCAAGTGATGGAGATTCTGCGCGCGCGCGCTGACTCCGGACAGACTGTCGTGGTCGTGCTGCACGAGATCACGCTAGCGGCCCGCTTCTGCGATCGCCTCCTCCTGCTTGATCGTGGCAGCGTCGCCGCTGCGGGATCACCGGCGAATGTGCTGACTGATGAGCATTTGCATGCGACGTATCGTGTTCGCGCCCTGAGGGGCGAGCGCAGCGGATCGCAGTACGTATTGCCCTGGCAGCGCTTGGGTTAAAAGCGGCTGCAGTGCTTTGCAACACAGCAGCTGCGACGCACGCTATGAGTGCGTATGCTTTTGCGGTTATGGCCGATGTCGTCGCGTCCCTCAATTTCCAGCGCAAGTCGCATCTTTTTTGCGTCGCGCCGATGATGGAATGGACTGATACGCACTGCCGCTACTTTCATCGGCAACTGACACGCCACGCGCGTTTGTACACCGAGATGTTGACGACGGGCACGCTATTGCACGGCGATGCCGCGCGGCATTTAGTGTTTGACGCCGCCGAGCACCCGGGTGCACTGCAGTTGGGTGGGAGCGAGCCGCATGAACTGGCGCGTGCTGCGAAACTAGGCGCCAGTTATGGCTACGACGAGATCAACCTTAACTGCGGCTGCCCATCGGAGCGCGTGCAGCGCGGCGCGTTTGGTGCGTGCCTAATGGCCGAGCCGTCGCTGGTGGCCGATTGCATTAAGGCGATGCAGGATGCAGCAGGGATTCCGATAACGGTAAAGCATCGGATTGGTATCGATCGCCGCGAGGATTACGGGTTTGTCCGCGACTTCGTCGGCGCGTTGCACGCGGCCGGCTGCGGTGAGTTCATCGTGCACGCACGC
>DATLOA010000102.1:0-4178 GCA_035536515.1 Burkholderiaceae bacterium
GGAACGGTGATTGTTAATCAAGCGCGTGACGGAGCTTGTTCGGCGGATCTGCCAGCGCAAATTGAAGCAAGCAGCGGTTACTTCGACCTGATCTTGATTTTTGCCGGCGGCCACGATGTCATCCGGTTGTCGTCGTATCAAGCGGTGTTAATGGCTGCAGAGCACACGCTCGACGTTGCAAGCTCGCGCGCAGCAAGCGTCGCGGTGATACCACCGGCGGATGTCGGAAACGCGCCGATCTGGCTGTGGCCACTCAACGTACTCTTCTCGCGGCGCGCGGAAGCGGTGCGGCGTGCGTGGCAGTACGCGATGCGTGAGCGGGCAGCGGTGCATTTGGTGGATTTGCGGATACCGCGCGAACGCGACCCGTTCCGCCTCGCGCCGCGCCGCTATTACGCGCCGGATGGCATTCACCCAAGCGCAGACGGGTATGCACTGTGGTTTGCCCAAATCACGCGACAGGTCCCGCTGTTCGCTGAAACGGCGACCACCACATCTCGATATGCCGATGCATAAAAGCAAGCTGGTCGCCGCGATCATCGATTGCCAGACGGATGATCTGACCGAAGCGGCGCGTTTTTGGAGCTGCGCGCTCGGTCGTGCCGCGGATTCGGAGCCGAATGCGGCTACCGACAAATATGTCCGCATTGGCAGCGGCGAAGAAGAGCTAGTTGTCATGGTGCAGAAAGTGCCGCACGCGAGCCGCGTGCATCTCGATATCGAGAGCGACAACGTTGACGCGGAAGTGGCGCGTCTCGAAGCACTTGGCGCCAAACGCATCGAAAAGGTGAAAACGTGGTGGGTGATGGAAGCGCCCACCGGGCATCGCTTCTGCGTTGTCCGGCCTCAGCGCAACGGCCAGATGCCGAACGACGCGAATGCGTGGGCTTAGGCTCGTTCCCGTAGCACGCTGACCGAACCAGCAATGCATGATCGAGCAGGGGCGGCCGGCGCACGTTCGCAGCGGACGGCTCGATCCCCCGAGACCGAACGCTTTGGAAAGCCACCTTCGGGCTGGCGGCGTGCTTGGTTCGAGGTGATCTTCGAGTCGGAGACGCGCGCAGGGCGCAGATTCGACCTGGTACTGATCGCACTCATCCTTGCCAGCGTGCTGGTGGTGATAGTGGACAGCGTTAGCAGCTACGCGGCCCGATACGGCGCCGAGTTAACCGCGCTTGAATGGACCTTTACGCTGCTGTTCACGGCTGAATACGCGGCACGGCTTGCTTCGGTTCAACGGCCGTTGCGCTACGCCACCAGCTTCTTCGGCATCGTCGATTTGATCTCCGTGTTGCCGACTTACCTGGCTTTTTTCTTCCCGGAGTTTCACGCGCTGATCGATATCCGTCTGTTACGGCTGCTGCGCGTTTTCCGGATACTGAAGCTCACCGAGTATCTGACTGAAATGAGCGTGCTCGGCGATGCGCTGCGAGCCAGCCGCCGCAAGATCCTCGTGTTCATCTGCGTCGTTCTGACAATCGATGTTTTAATGGGCACGTTGTTGTATGTCGTCGAAGGCCCAGCGAACGGCTTCGACAATATTCCGGTTTCAATTTACTGGGCGATCACAACAATGACGACCGTCGGCTTCGGTGACATCGCTCCAAAAACCGGACTCGGCCGCGCCATCGCAAGCTTCATGATGCTGCTCGGCTGGGGAATTCTCGCGGTGCCGACCGGCATTGTGACGGCCGAGATGACGCATCGACGCTTTGGCGAGCGCGCGGTGGACCGCGTTTGCGCGTGCGGCGCGGACGATCACGCGGCCTCGGCGCGGTTTTGTGCTCGTTGCGGAAAAGCGTTGCCGGCGGTCGTGTAGCGCCGGGCTGGGTGCGGCTTACAGGATCCGGTTGAACCACCACATCGACAACAACGCTCCCAGCAACGCAAGCGTTGCGCCAATCGCCGCAAAGATCGCGGTCACTTCGGTGGGCTGTTGACGCTCGAACGACAGCTTGGTGGCGAGCACCTGATAAATCTTCTTCAACTGTGCGGCATCGGCGGCGCGAAAGTATTCAGCGCTCGTCACATCGGCAATTTTCTTCAGCGCTTCTTCATCGAGCCGCACCCGCATGTTCCAGCCTTCGGCGTTAACGACGGTGCCCTCCGTCGTCCCAATTCCGACCGTATAGATGCGCACGCCGTAGTCACTTGCGATCTCGGCCGCCTTTAGCGGATCCGGGCCGACGTTGCTCTGGCCGTCCGACAGCAGCACGATCGCAACTTGCTTGTTGTCTCCCTTCGACTCGCGCGCAAGCATTTCATCAGTGCGCCTGATCTTCTTCTCGCCGGGTCGCGGGTTGATGAACTCCTCTACATTGATGCGTGCTGCGGGCAGCGCCGCGTCGAGTGCAATGATCAATCCGCTGCCGAGCGCGGTACCGCGCTGTGTTTCTAGCCGGTCGATCGCCGCGGTGAGGTCTTCGCGATTGTTTGTCGGCGATTGCACGACTGCGGCCGATGCGGCGACCGCGACCACACCGATGCGAACGTTGCGCGGCTGCGCTTCGATGAACGTCTTTGCGGCATCGCGCGCGGCGCTTAGCCGATTGGGTTTGACGTCGGTCGCACGCATGCTGTTTGACATGTCGAGCGCTAGCACGATTGCATCGAGCCGGGCTGGCAGCGTAAGTGCAGCCTGCGGGCGCGCAATCGCGAGAATCAACGCCGTTAGTCCAAGCGTCCACAACAGCAAAGGCACCATGCGGCGCATGGGACCCGGGCTACGCGTGGCGTGGCCACCGACCGTTTCAAGACTCGCGTACTGCGCCGAAGATTTCCGCCGCCGAGTCGCGAGCGCCCAGTAGAACGCCGCGGCCATCGGCACCGCAACCAGCACCCACAACATGCTCGGCCAAAGAAACGTCAGCGATCCGGTGTCGAGCATTAGCCAACGCGCTTGTGCGTGAACGCTGCGGTCGCTCCCGAGGCCAACTGGCTGCGCCGCTTGCGCAGCTGCGTAAATCTCAACAGTGCCTGATCGAGCGGCTCATCGGTGGTGAGCTCAAGACAATCGACGCCGGCTTCGGCGAGCCCGGCACGCAGCACTTCTTCGCGCTGCTTCGCGGCGTCGGCAAAGCGCTTCCGAAAGCGGCGATCATGCGTGTCGACGAAAATCTGATCGCCTGTTTCTGCGTCCTGCATCACAACCAACCCAATGTTGGGCAATTCGAGCTCCATTGGATCGTACAAACGCACGGCAACGACTTCATGCCGGCGCGACAGCAAAGCGAGCTGGCGGCCCCAACCCGGCTTGCTGATGAAATCCGACACGACGAACACGACGGAGCGGCGCTTGATCATTGGGTGCGCCGACGCCAGCAGCTCGGCAAGATCGGTCTCTTTGCCGGCAGGAGCCGTCTCCATCCGCAGCATTCGATCGAGTACGTGCAGCACGTGGCGCCGGCCGTTGCGCGCGGGAATCATTTCGTTGGCACGATGCGTATGCAAAATCGCGCCAACCCGATTGCCGTAGCGTGTAAACAATCGCGCCAGCACTGCCACCAGCTCTGCCGACAATTCGCGCTTGCGCACCTTGCGCGAACCGAAATCGACCGAGCCCGACAGATCGAGGATGAACCACGCGGCGACTTCGCGATCTTCCTGGAATTCGCGCACGTGCGGCGTTTGCAGCCGCGCGGTGACATTCCAGTCGATATAGCGCACGTCATCATGCAGCTGATACTCGCGCAGGTCCGCGAGGTCGAGTCCGAACCCGCGAAACAATGTTCGATAGTCGCCCTGCAGCAGGCCGTCGAGCCTCCGCAGCACCGTGAACTCGAGCCGGCGCAGCAACAGCTCCGAGTCGGGCCGCGCGAGCGGCTCGTTGGCTGCGGAAGGTTCGCCCTGCGGCTTACGCCGCGGCAACCCGAACATGCGCTTCCAGTGGTTTATCCGGCGCGGGAATCGCCTGCAGCACCCGCATCACGATCTGATCGGCGGTCAAACCGTCGGACAACGCCTCGTAGCTCAGCACGAGGCGATGGCGCATTACATCGGGCACCAGATCGATCACGTCTTCGGGCAACACGTAGTTGCGGGAACGCAGGAAAGCCAATGCGCGCGCGCCTTCGATCAAGTTGATCGTCGCGCGCGGGCTTGCGCCGAACGTGATGTACTTCGCCAGCTCCGGGACACCGAAACCCGCCGGATTGCGCGTCGCCGCGACGAGCTTCACC
>DATLOA010000103.1:0-2894 GCA_035536515.1 Burkholderiaceae bacterium
AGCTGCGCGCCGGAGATCAGGAACACGTCTTCGGCGCGCTCGCCGAGCGTCAGCACTTTGGCGGTATGCACCTCAAGTTCATGGCTCGCGAGCACTCGCGCGATCGAATAGAGCAGGCCCAGCCTATCGGTCCCAACGACGGATAATAGATGGCGCGACCCGCGCTCGTCAGGCTGCAGCTGAACGCTGGGAGAAACCGGAAACTGGCGCGATTGCCGCGACTGCCGATATTTCTCAAGCGGCGCGGCCGGAGGTAGCGCGTGCTCTTTCGCGATCCACTCCGCGAGCTCGTGTTCGATCTGGCTCAACAGCTCGCGATAGTGCCGTGCGCGGCCGTGAGCGGTCACCAGAAAGGTGTCGAGCGCATTGCCGTGGCGCGTTGTGTGCACGCGCGCGTCCAGAATGCTGAGGTTGCGGCTGTCACAGTAGCCGCAGACGCGGGCAAACAGGCCTTTTTGATCTTTGACGTAGATCAGGACCTCGGCGCCTTCACCGATGCGTGCCAGGCGCGCACGCACAATCGGCTTCGTACTCTCGACTTTGCTGAACAGCGATCGCGTATGCCACGCGATGTCCTGCGCGCTGTGCCGCAGAAAGTAAACCACATCGAGCTGCTGCCACAGCGCGTCACGCGCTTCGTCCGACAAGCCGTACAGCCGCAAAATGCGCAGCGCTTCCTGCTTGCGGCCTTCCAGCACGGCGGTTGGCGCAAGCGTTCCGCCGCCGAGTAGCCGACGCGTCGATCGAAACAGGTCTTCGAGCAGCTTGCCCTTCCAGGCGTTCCACACCTTCGGGCTGGTGCCGCGAATGTCGGCGACCGTCAACAGATAAAGAGCGATGAGCGTTCGCTCGTCCTTGACGCGCGCCGCAAAGCGCTCGATCACAGCAGGATCAGCCAGATCCTGCTTCTGCGCCACCTGCGAGAGCGACAGGTGCTGCGCCACCAGGAAGTCGACCAGTGCGGTGTCCGCGCGATCGAGACCGTGATCGCGGCAGAATCGCCGTGCGTCGCGGCTGCCCAAATCACTGTGATCGCCGCCGCGGCCCTTGGCGATGTCGTGAAAGATCGCGGCGATATAAAGCAACCACGGCTTGTCAAAATCGGCCATCAACTGGCTGCACAGCGGATACTCGTGCGCGTGCTCGGACAGAGTGAACCGGCGCAAATTGCGCAGCACCTGCAAGATGTGCTGATCAACCGTGTAGACGTGAAACAAATCGTGCTGCATCTGCCCGACGATGCGGCGGAAAACGGGCAAGTAACGCCCAAGCACCGACAAATCGTTCATTCGGCGCAGCTCGTGCAGCACGCCCTTCGGTTGCTGCAGCAGCGTGATGAAAGTCGCCCGATTGGCGGGATCGCGCCGATAACTAGTGTTGACCTTGACGCGCGCATGCCAAAGCGCGCGCATCAGTTGCGCAGACATGCCCTTGAGCTCGCGATGCTGAGCCATGATCAGAAACGAACGCAAAATCCCGTTTGGGTCTCGCTGCAGCGCTTCTTCGTCAGCCAGATCGAGCAGTTCGTTTCGAGCGACGAACGTTGCGTCGATCGAACGTGCATCTTGCTCGCGCCCGAACAATCGGTGCTCGATGTTCTGCAGCAAGATCTTGTTCATCTGCGTCACGACCTTGGCGGAGCGGTAGTACTGCTGCATCAGGACTTCGCTCGGGCGGCATTGTGCTGTCGCATGCACCCGGCTCATCTGTGCCACGGCGTCCTGTACGTCGAACACCAGACGGTCTTCCCGGCGACCGGTGACCAGGTGCAGGCGAGCGCGAATCTCCTTGATGCGGCGCTCGCTGCGGCGGATGATCAACGCTTCTGCAGTAGTGATAAATCCACCCCGCTCGAGCTCGACCCAGCTGCCGCCGTAACCGCTGGCACGCGCTATCCAAACAACGACTTGCAGGTCGCGCAACCCGCCCGGACCTTCCTTGACGTTAGGCTCGAGGCTGTACGGCGCCTCGTCGTACTTAATGTGACGATGCTGCTGCTCGAGCAACTTCGCGCGAAAGTAGGCCTCGCGGTCGAGCGATTCAACGATCGCACGGGAAAATGCGACGTAGCGCGAGCGTGGCCCTGTCAGTAGCCGTGACTCGAGCATCGCCGTAAGAACGGTGATATCGCGTTGCGCCTCAACGATGCATTGGTCGAGAGTGCGCACGCTGTGTCCTAGCGGCACGCCAAGATCCCACAGCAGGCTGACTAGGTTTTCGATGGTTCGCGCGTCGTCTTCAGTCGCAGGCTGATTGAGCAGGATCAGCACATCGACGTCGGAGTGCGGGAACAATTCCCCGCGACCGTAGCCGCCTACCGCAATCAGCGTCGCGCGCGACGTAATGCCGCTTGCTTCCGCCACCTCGCGCAACAAGCGGTCAACCGAGCGAGATAATCCGCGCAGAAGCGTGTCGACCGGGCCGCCGGCCTTAAAGCGGTCGATTAGGCTGGCGCGCTCTTGCCGCCAGCGATCGCGCAGCTTGAACGCGACGTCGTTCATGCAAACCCGTTATGCCGGTGCGTGCTCGTGCTCGCGCGCCTGTTTGTTACTTTCGTGAATGAACGCGGGCTGAGCCGGTGCACCGACCGAAAGCGTCAACACTTCAAATCCGGACTCGGTGACCAGCACTGTGTGTTCCCATTGAGCAGACAGCGAATGATCCTTGGTGACAATGGTCCAGCCGTCGGACAACTCCTTGATCTCTCGCCGCCCGGCATTGATCATTGGCTCGACGGTAAAGATCATGCCGGTAGTCAGCGGCTCCAGCGTGCCGGGCTTGCCGTAGTGCAGGATCTGCGGCTCCTCGTGAAACTTGCGGCCGATGCCATGGCCGCAGAACTCACGCACCACGCTGTAACCGTTTTTCTCGGCGTGCACTTGAATTGCGTGGCC
>DATLOA010000104.1:0-3989 GCA_035536515.1 Burkholderiaceae bacterium
GCGCGAATGTAGAAGGGCACGCCTGCCCACCGCCATGTGTCGATGTAAAGCTTCAACGCGGCGAACGTTTCAACCTGCGAATCGGATGCGACCCCCGCTTCGTCGCGATATCCGCGAAACTGGCCGCGGACAACCTGTTGCGGATCGAGCGGCCGCATTGCGCAGAACAGGCGCAGCTTCTCGGCTCGCATCGATTCAGGGTCGCTGCCGACCGGCGCATCCATTGCCAGCAATGCGATCACCTGCAGCAAGTGATTTTGTACAACGTCGCGCACGGCACCGACTTCTTCATAAAAACTCGCGCGGCCCTGTACCCCAAAGCTCTCGGCCATCGTGATCTGCACGTTATCGATGTAGTTGCGATTCCAGATCGGCTCCAGAAACGTATTGGCGAAACGGAAGTACAGCAGGTTCTGCACCGCTTCTTTGCCGAGGAAATGATCGATGCGAAACACCGACAATTCCGGAAACACCTCGTGCAGCGTGCGATTCAGCGCCTGCGCGGACGCGAGATCGCGCCCGAACGGCTTTTCGACGATCACGCGCGCGCCTTTGGCGCAGCCGGCGTGAACAAGTCCCTGCACGACGGGGCCGAACATACTCGGAGGAATAGCTAAGTAGTAAAGCGGCCGCTTGGCGCCGCCAAGCGCTTGTCGGAGTTGTTGGTACGTGGCGGGCTGCGCATAGTCGCCGTCGACAAAACGCAGTTGCGCGGCAAGCTTTGCAAAAGCAACCGCGTCGACGCCGCCATTGTTCTGCAGCGAGTCGTGCGCGCGGGCACGCAGCTTCTCGAGCGACCAGCCGGCGCGCGCGATGCCGATAATCGGAACGTCGAGCTCGCCGTGCCGGATCATCGCCTGCAGCGCCGGAAAGATCTTCTTGTACGCCAGATCACCGGTGGCGCCGAACAACACAAAAGCATCGGACTGTGGCGGCATCTTGATTGTGGTGGCCGATTAACAAGTGGACAGGGCAACAGGATTGCAGCACAAATGACCTATCGGCGCTTCGAGCGCAGACGTGTAACTTGGTATCCTGCCTCCTCGCACATCAAAGTGTTGGACGTCTTAATTGAGGGCGAACAGCAGTTCCATCCTCGGGCACCTGACCCAATTTAAGACGCGTTTTTCGACCAGCGGCCTGTCGCTTGCGTCATCGGTCGAAGAAGCGCCGTTGCGATCGGAGCTTTTCAGCGCCGATCAGATGGAGCAGTACGGCAAGACACTCGCCGCCGCGCACAGAATTACATCCAGGCGCACGCGTGAACCGCTGCTGGCGCGCCTCGCAGACAACGAGAGCACGCTGGTCGAAGTGTGCAATCTGCTGACCGAGTCGTTGTCGGTGCAGCAGCGCATCACGCCAGCCGGCGAATGGCTGATCGATAACTTCCACTTGATTGAGGAGCAGATCGCCACGGCGAAGCGGCATCTGCCGCGCGGTTACAGCCGAGAGCTGCCGCGGCTGGCCGGCGGACCGTCGGCCGGGTTGCCGCGTGTGTACGACATCGCGCTCGAAACGATCTCGCACGGGGACGGCCTGGTCGACGCGCAGCGGCTGAGCCGATTCGTCGCCGCGTATCAAACCGTCACCGCACTGAAGCTCGGCGAGCTGTGGGCAATTCCGATCATGTTGCGGCTGGCGCTGATCGAGAACCTGCGCCGCGTCGGCGTGCGCATGGCGGCGGCGCGCGCCGATCGCGATCTGGCCAACGTTTGGGCCGACCAGATGATGGAAATGGCCGAGAGCGATCCGAAAAGCCTGATCCTGGTGATCGCGGACATGGCGCGCTCGTCGCCGCCGCTCGGTAGCGCCTTTGTCGCCGAGCTGACGCGCCGCTTGCAGGGACAAAGCCCGGCACTGGCGCTCGCGCTGACATGGATCGAGCAGCAGCTTGCCGAATCGCATCTGACGATCGATCAGCTGGTGCAGCTCGAAGCGCAGCTGCAGGCGTCGCACCAGGTATCGATCAGCAACAGCATCGGCAGCTTGCGCTTGCTGAGCGCGATCGACTGGCGCGAGTTCGTCGAGCAGATGAGCGCGGTCGAAAAAATATTGCGCCAGGATCCCGCCGGCGTGCATGGGTCGATGGATTTCGCAACGCGGGACAGCTACCGGCACGCGACCGAGCAGATCGCGAGACGCAGCAAGCTGTCCGAATCCGAGGTCGCTGCGAAGGCGATTGAGCTCGCGCATGCGCGCGCCGATTCGCCCGATGCCGCCGCCGATCCGCGCACCTCGCACGTGGGCTTCTATTTGATCGACCAAGGCGCCCCTGCGCTCGAAGAAGCCGCGGGTGTCAGGCCGTCGACACTGGAGTCGCTGCGATCCTTCGGCCGCCGCTACCCGCTACAGATATACCTTGGAACGATTGGCGCCATTACCGGCATGCTGACAGCGGCCTTGGCGGCGCGCGCCTACACGGGGCTTGCGGAGCCCGATACAACCGAATCGATCTTGCTGCTCGCATTGGTCTTCATGGTTTCGCTAGTCGCGACCAGCCAGCTTGCAGTGTCGATCGTCAATTGGCTGGCGACTCTGCTGGTCACACCGCACGCGCTGCCGCGGATGGACTACAGCGAAGCCATCGCACCGAAGGCGCGCACGCTGGTCGCGGTACCGACGTTGCTGACTGACGCGGCGGGCGTTGAAAACCTGATCGAAGCACTTGAAGTTCGCTTTTTAGCGAATCGCGATCCGCTACTGCACTTCGCGCTGCTCACCGATTTCCCCGATGCCGCTGAAGAAACCTTGGCCACCGACGCGCCACTGCTGCAGCTCGCACGCGACGGAATCACCGCACTGAATCGTGCATATGGTGCAAGTGAGGCTGCAAATGATGACGCGCCGGCGAGTTCGAGTGGCGACATTTTTTACTTGCTGCACCGTCCGCGCCGCTGGAATCCGCGGCAGCGTGCGTGGATGGGACATGAACGTAAGCGCGGCAAGCTCGGCGATCTGAATTCGTTGCTGCGGGGCAAGTCACAAGGGTTTTCGGAGATCGTCGGCAACACCGATGTGCTGACGCAGGTCAAGTACGTCATCACGCTCGACACCGATACGCAGTTGCCGCGTGATAGCGCGCGGCAGTTGATCGGCGTGATGGCGCATCCGCTGAATCACCCGCAGTTCGACCGGCCCCGCTTTCAAGTCAGCCCTGTCCAGCCACATTCGCCGCGCAGCACGCGCGCCGCCAGCCGGCAAGTCGTCACCACCGGCTACGGGATCCTGCAGCCGCGCGTAGCGGTCAGTCTGCCGGGCACGCGCCGTTCGCCGTATGCGCGGCTGTACAGCGGCGAGCCCGGGCTCGATCCGTATACGCGCACGGTGTCGGATGTGTATCAGGACGCGTTCGGGGAGGGCTCGTTTATCGGTAAAGGCATCTATGACGTCGACGCGTTCGAACGTGCGCTCGCCGATCGCTTTCCCGACAATCGGATTCTCAGTCACGATCTGCTCGAAGGTTGTTATGCGCGCTCTGGCCTGCTAAGCGACGTTGAGCTGTACGAACAGTTTCCGGCGCGCTACAGCGCCGATGTCGCGCGCCGTCATCGCTGGATCCGCGGCGACTGGCAATTGGTCGGATGGCTGCGTGGGCGTGTGCCTTTGCCCGATGGGCGCCGGGTGCCCAACCCGCTATCGTGGCTGTCGCAGTGGAAAGTGTTCGACAATTTGCGGCGCAGTCTCGTGCCCGCAGCATTGATGTTGATACTGCTTGTGGGCTGGGCAGCGTTGCGCGATCCATGGCTGTGGACCGCCGTGGTGTTGACGGTTCTACTGGTGCCCGCGCTCGCCGCCGCGCTGACCGATTTGCTGCGCAAACCCAAAGAGGCGCCGCTCGAGCAGCACATCGTGGCCGTCGCACGCACCGCGCAAACGCAGTTTGCGCAATTGCTGCTGGCGCTTGCATGGCTTCCTTACGAAGCGTTCTACTCGATCGATGCCATCGTGCGCACGCTGTGGCGCGTTTTGATCTCGCACCGCCGTCTGCT